>JADGQM010000440.1 GCA_017881795.1 Syntrophobacteraceae bacterium | reverse complement strand
AAACGGTCGTCACCCAGCAGCTATGGATGCTGGGCATACGGACGATTCCGGGGACGGAAGGCGCCATCAGGCCGGGCGAGTTCGACCGTCACGCGCGACGCCCTCTGCCCATCATTCATGTTGGGATTTTACCCCCAACAACCATCAACCACTCATTTTAAAGGAGGAATCATGGCTATAATGTTACCCGATCTGCCCTATGCGAAGAATGCTCTGGAACCCCACATCAGCGCCAGGACCATGGAGTTCCACCACGACAAGCACCACAAAGCCTACGTGGACAATGCCAACAAACTGCTTGAAGGAACCGATCTCGCCCGGTTGGACCTTGAAGCGATTATCAAGAAAGTGGCGGGGGACCCCTCCAAGGCTGGCATTTTCAACAACGCAGCTCAGGTCTGGAACCACTCGTTCTACTGGAAATGCATGAAGCCGGGCGGAGGGGGAGCGCCCACGGGAGTGATCGCTCAGAAGATCAACGCCGACTTTGGAAACTATGAGAAATTCGTAGAGGCATTCAAGAATGCCGGAGCCACCCAGTTCGGGAGTGGTTGGGCGTGGCTGGTTTTGGATGGCAGCAGCCTCAAGATCATCAAAACCCCCAATGCCGAAAATCCAATGGTTCAGGGGATGAAACCGCTCCTGGTAGTGGACGTGTGGGAACATGCCTATTATCTGGATTACCAGAACAGAAGACCCGATTATCTCACCACCTTCGTGGATAAACTGATCTTCTGGGATTTTGTAAATTCGTGCCTGTGATAGGTGGGGGAAGCGAATGCGCGCCTCTTCTCCTCCTGGAACGCACGGTTCTGTCGCCACAGCCAGCATAGGCAGAGCAAAGCTTTTCAGAAAGGAGGACCAGGCCGCAAGGATTCCATCCAAGGAGATCGATCATGAGCAAAAAAGAGACAACGAGTAATTCTGGAAAAAGCAAACAAGAAAAGGGCTCGGTTCCCTACGGAGACTCACAACTGGCTGCAGGCGGCGAGCTGCACCAGATTGCCGGTGGAGAGCACCCGGCGCTCACCACGAACCAGGGCGTCGCGCTTTCCGATAATCAAAATTCGCTCAGGGCCAATCCGCACGGCCCTACGCTTCTGGAGGATTTTATCCTTCGCGAAAAAATCACGCATTTCGATCACGAGCGTATTCCGGAGCGTATCGTTCACGCTCGAGCGACGGGCGTGCATGGATTCTTCGAGCTGATCGCCTCGTTGAAACAATACACCACCGCCAGGATACTCACCGAGGTGGGTGAGAAGACACCCGTGTTTACTCGTATATCGACCGTCGCAGGCGGCGCGGGTTCGGTAGATACCCCGCGTGACGTACGCGGATTTGCTGTCAAGTTTTACACGAAGGAAGGCAACTGGGACCTGGTCGGCAACAACATCCCGGTATTCTTCATCCAGGATGCCATCAAATTCCCCGACCTCATCCATGCCGTCAAAATGGAACCCGACCGCGGTTTTCCGCAATCGGCAACCGCGCACGACACATTCTGGGATTTCATTTCGCTCACGCCTGAATCCATGCATATGGTGATGTGGATCATGTCTGATCGCACTATACCGCGTTCGCTGCGGATGATCGAAGGCTTTGGTGTGCATAGTTTCCGGCTGATTAACGACACCGGCCAATCAACCTTCGTCAAATTCCACTGGCGTCCCAAGCTCGGTTTGCAGTCCACCATATGGGACGAGACCGTCAAGATTGCCGGCGCTGATCAAGACTTTCACCGCCGCGACATGTTCGACGCCATCGCAGCGGGCCATTTCCCCGAGTGGGAGTTCGCGGTTCAGCTTTTCACGCAGGAGGAAGCGGACAGATTTCCGTTCGATCATCTGGACGCAACCAAGCTGATTCCCGAAGAACTGGTGCCTTTGAAAGTGATCGGCCGCATGGTGCTGGATCGCTGGCCGAACAATTTCTTCGCTGAAACCGAACAGGTTGCTTACTGTCCCGGTAATGTCGTGCCGGGCATCGATTTCTCGAATGATCCACTGTTGCAAGGCCGTCTATTCTCCTATATCGACACGCAGCTTTCGCGCCTGGGTTCGTCCAATTTCCACCAGATCCCGATCAACGCGCCCAAGTGCCCGTTCTCCAACCATCAACGCGACGGACACATGCAGATGGCGCAACCGGCGGGCCGAGTTGCGTATGAGCCCAACTCCTTGTCTGAAAACTCGCCCCGTGAAACGCCGGCCAAGGGCTTTCATAGCGCTGCGGTAACTGAAACCGGCGAGAAAGGCCGCATCCGTGCCGAGAGCTTCGCCGACCACTATAGCCAGGCGCGGCAGTTCTATCTCAGTCAAACCGCGTATGAGCAGGCGCACATCGCCTCGGCGTTAGTGTTTGAGCTTTCCAAGGTCGAACAAATGCACGTGCGTGAGGCGATGGTCGGTCACCTGCGACATATCGAAGAAGACCTCGCCAAGCGGGTCGCCGCGGGTCTTGCGTTCGACAAAATGCCCGATGCACCGGTGGCCGCAGCGCCCGTGCAGGAGATGAAGCCTTCGCCCGCATTGCAGATCATCGGCAAGATGAAAGACACGCTCATGGGACGCGCGATTGGCATCCTGATCGCGGATGGTTCAGACGGCGCCGTTATCGAGAGGATTAAGAAGGCCGCGACGGATGCGGGTGCCACCGTGAAGATCGTCGCGCCCAAAGTGGGTGGCGCGAAGCTTGCCGATGGCTCGATGCTGGCGGCTGACGGACAACTGGCAGGTACGCCTTCTGTGCTCTTTGACGCAGTCGCTGTCATCCTCTCCGACGGAGGCGCAAAGGCACTGTCGAAGGAAAGCGCCGCAATCGATTTCGTGCGCGATGCTTACGGTCATCTCAAGGCAATCGCCGTCGACAAAGGTGGCCAAGCGCTTTTGAAAATGGCGAATGTCGGACAAGACGCGGGTGTCATGGATACCAACGATAAAGACGCATTTATTACTGTGGCAAAGACACGCCAATGGGACCGGGAGAAGTCCGTTCGAACATTGGCATAACCGCCAGTTCCATGGGGCTTGGAGTGCCAGGTATAAGGAGGTGAAGGTTTCAATCTTCAAAAGGCATTCAATCCTAAGGTAAGGGAAAGGAGGTGTGTATGACTAAGAGGACACTGCTTTTTATGGTATTGGTGGTAGCAGCCACCTTCCTTGTCAACGTCCCGGGGGCTTGTTTGGCGCAGTCCGCCGATAATACGGAAATCAACAAGCGAGACCAATCCCAAGAAGAACTCACCGCGGGTCAACAAGGCGAAACAAAACAGGATCGTGAGATCACTCAAAAAATCCGTCGAGCCATCGTCACTGA
>JADGQM010000131.1 GCA_017881795.1 Syntrophobacteraceae bacterium | reverse complement strand
GGACATCTGCTGCCATTTGGACATCTTCAATGGTGAGAGCCTCATAGATTTCCTCCGGGCTTTTGCCCGCAAGCGCCATCGAGCGGATGGCATCGTCGTAGTCATGGCTTCGGGCGATCGCTTGCTCGAAGATCGCGGGATTGGAGGTTACGCCACTGACTCCATCCTCATCGACCAGGCGCAACAGCTCCCCTGAGGTGATCATGTGTCTGCTGATGTAATCCATCCAGATGCTCTGGCCGAAGGTACGCAATTTAAGTAAAGGGTTATCTTTCATCATGTTTTCTCCCGTTTTTCCAATTCCAGTACCTTGTTCAGGCGCCTCCGGAAGCGTTCAGCGTGTTTGAAGCGGGCGTTCAAAAAGGTCTGCACAAGGTCCCAGGCGAGGGCGAAGCCGGTCACACGACCCCCGAGGCAAATCACGCTCATATCGTCATCCTCGACCCCCTGGTGGGCTGAGAAGGCATCAGTGATGAGCGCCGCTCGCACTCCCGGCACTTTGTTGGCGGCCACACACGCTCCCACACCGCTTCCGCATATGGCCAGTCCTCGATCCACTTCGCCGCGAGCAACAGCCCTGGCCATAGGCACGATAAAATCGGGGTAATCATCGTCCGAAACCAGTTCATGGGCCCCGAAATCCACCACCTCGTACCCGGAAGCTTTCAACCGCTCAACCAGTTGCCCCTTAAGGTCAAATCCGCCATGATCTGCAGCAACACCGACACGCATCCTTTTTCTCCCTTTCGTGTGACGAACACATTGAGGCTCCCACGAGCTTTCCACCTCGTATAATTTAAGCACTCCGGGAGGATCTTCATCATCCGCACCGCAGTAAGACGGAATGTCGCCAAACAAAACGCCATGAAGTGGATCTGATTCCCAAGACGAGAGGTGGCAAGATCATGCGCCGGGTTCTCAAGGCAGTTGCGTCGGGACAGAAGGATGTTCACCATTTATAAGTTGACTTGCTAAATTCTCGTGCTAAATTACATCCATGATTACAGATAGCCCTTATATACAGCGTAGACTCATGACCGCGTTGGCGGGGCACCTTGACCACCCTGAAATAACCATGCTGGTCGGGCCGCGCCAATCGGGTAAGACAACCATCCTCAAGCGGCTCGAAGCCGAACTTCGCGCTGGAGGGCAAAAAACCCTCTGGCTCAATCTGGATTTTGAGGTCGATTTCCATCATGTCTCATCGCAACCTGCGCTTCTGCAGAAGATTCATCTGGAGTTAGGCAAAGGCGGCGGTGTGGTTTTTATCGACGAAATTCAGCGCAAGGAAAATGCCGGGCTGTTCCTGAAGGGGCTCTACGATCAGGGTCTTCCCTGGAAGCTTGTGGTCTCCGGTTCAGGGAGCATTGAACTGAAGGAGAAGACCAGCGAGTCACTGGCCGGGAGAAAACGGATGTTCGAGCTCTCGACTGTCGGTTTCGGCGAGTTCGCTGATTTCAAGACCGGGTACTATTATACTGATAAACTCAGGGAGTTTTTCCGTACCGAACCGGCAAAAACCGATCAGCTATTCCGGGAATACCTCATGTACGGCGGTTATCCACGGGTCATCCTGGCAGACACCCATCAGGAAAAACTGGCCACTATCAACGAGATTTACCGCAGCTATCTGGAAAAGGACATTGTCTACCTGTTGCGGGTAGAAAAGAGCGACAGCTTCAGCAATCTGGTCAAAGTACTGGCAAGCCAGTCCGGAAAGATGGTCAACTATTCCGAACTGTCCGCTACCCTGGGGCTCTCCCTGTCCACGGTCAAGAACTATCTCTGGTATCTGGAAAAGACCTTCATTGTTTGGAAGGTGACTCCCTGGTTCACTAATATCAGAAAAGAGATAACCAAAGCGCCGGTCTACTATTTCCACGACGTCGGTCTCCGTAATTTTGCATCGGGCAGTTTCGGCGCCATCGCGGACAGCGATGCCGGTTTTGCCTTCCAGACGGTGGTCCATGCCATGCTGAAGGAGCGATTTCCCTTGGCTGACAAGACGATCCACTACTGGCGCACCAAGGACAAAGCCGAGGTTGACTTTGTCATCCGGAGCGGGGACGCGGTGACACCGCTTGAGGTCAAGTATCGCGATATGAAAAAACTGGAGCTCCAGCGTTCGTTCCGCGGGTTTCTTGATGGTTATCATCCTGAGCATGGTTATGTCGTCAACAAGAGCTTCAACAACGAAGTGTTGGTGGGCGAAACCCGCGTGCAGGGCCTGCCCTATTGGGAGCTGATCTTTGAGGAGGCTTTCCCCATCGTCTGAAATCTCGATTATCAATTAAGGGGTCACAGCCATGCCGTCATCTCAAAAGCCATTCCGTATCTTCGTAAGCTCAACCTTCACCGATATGCGGGCGCAGATGTCCAAGAATAAACTTTTTTTTTAACACGAAGAGCACGAAGAAAACGAAGGACACGAAGTGATTTCTTCGTATCCTTTTTACCAGTCTTTTCATGAACGAGTTGCAGCCTCCCCCTTCTCACGGTGTGTCAGCGCACCTTCAAAAACCTCCTCAAACGATGCTTTTCAGGCCCCAGATCTCCTCAGCGTACTGCATGATGGTGCGATCGCTGGTCCGGTTTCGGGTCATCAAGCCCCGGTTGCCTCCCGCGTAAGACGCTCGCGAAAGCGCACTGCGAAATCCTCCAGATCCTCTTCCCAGGGGCTCATGCAGTTGATGCCCTCGGCGTTAAGGCGGCGGTTCTCGAGGATCGAGTTCTTTGGCCTGATTGCGCGAGTCGGGAACTGATCGCTCGTGCAAGGAACCACGTTATGGGGCACTCCCATATGCTTTAAAAACGTGACGGCCACCTCATACCAACTGCCATATCCTTCCGCAGTGGCGTGATAGATGCCCTGGCCGTCAACTTCAATCAGCCGCGCAATTTGCCGGGCCAGCCGGTGCGACCAGGTCGGTGAGCCGAACTGATCGTTCACTACCCGTATTGCTTTATGCGGTTCTTTCAGAGCCAGCCGCAGGATCGTTTTCGGGAAGTTACGACCCTCGACGCCATAAACCCATGCTGTCCGGACGATCAGGTAATGGTCAGTCAGTTCCTGAATGGCGCGCTCGCCTTCCAGCTTCGTCCGGCCGTAATAAGAAATTGGATTAGGCTCATCCTCCTCCACGTAGGAATTAGGCGCTGTCCTTCCGCCGTCGAAAACATAGTCCGTGGAAATATGAATCAGTTTGCCTCCGAACCTTTGCACCCATGCCGCCAGGTTGCGCGGACCGCTCACGTTGACCGCGAAAGCCAGTTCGCGCTGGCCTTCGCAATCGTCCACCCGGGTGTAGGCGGCGCAGTTTAAAATGCAAGCGGGCCGGAAGTTACCCGCTACCCTTTCGACGCCCGCCTCATCAGTAATATCCAGATCCAAACGGCCCAGGGCCAGGAGTTCGTGCGCGCCCCCCAGGACGGCAACCGCATCGGTTCCCAGTTGACCATTACTACCGGTGATGAGAATCTTCATGAAAAGAGCGCCTCAGAATGCCATTATGTTCGGCAATGATGCGTTGGGCCCGGCACAACCCCATCTCTACCGCCACGGCCTTTGTGGTAAAGAAAGGAGCGAAGACGCATGCCAGTTCCTCCTTTGTTTACTGCGAATAGTACAAGTTTTATTATACTTCTGTGGCCTTCTTATCATCCAATATTTGTCGGACGGTCTTGGCCAGTTCTGCAAGCTTGACCGGCTTTATAAGCATTGCCGTGATGCCCATCTCTCGGGCCTTTTCCGGCGTAATGAGATCACTGAATCCCGAACATAGAATAACCGGAATTTGGGGCCGAAGACGCACCACCTCTTTTGCCAGATTAATGCCGGTCATGTGAGGCATGGTCATGTCGGTAATGACGAGATCGTATTTAACCGGTTGCGCTTCAAAAGCTTTCAGAGCTTCTACACTGCTGGTCCAACTCTCCACTTTATAGCCCAGGTTCTCCAGCATCAGGTGGCCAAGATATGCCAGCACCTCCTCGTCATCAACGAAAAGAATTTGTTCCTTCCCGGTAGGAGGCTGCATCATTATCTCAGGCCCAAATGCATCCTTAATTTCAATCCGGGGCAAGAATACATTGAAGGTGCTGCCCCTTCCTGATTCGCTGTCAACGGTGATGGCTCCCTGGTGGCTTCTGGCAATGCCATATACGACTGATAACCCCAAGCCGGTTCCTTCATCGGGTCCTTTGGTGGTGAAAAAGGGATCAAAAATCCGACTTACAACTTCCGGGGTCATTCCCTTTCCGGTATCGCTAACGGAAAGTTTTATATACGGTCCTGCTGATAGGTCCGGATGAGGAGTCGATGCGTCATAATCAACCTTACCCAAACTTATCCGCAATATGCCCCCGTCCTCTTTCATTGCATGGGCGGCATTGGTGCATAAATTGATAAGCACCTGATAGATCTGGGTTGGGTCAGCCTGCACCTCGCATGTGGCTTCGATGTCGGTGCAAATCTCGATGGTCGTCGGCAGTGACGCACGCAGCATAGAGAGAGCTTCTATGATGATCGGGCTGGCATTTAGCGGTATACGCTCGGTTTGGGATTTGCGACCAAAGCTCAAGATCTGCTGCACCAAATGCCTGGCCCGAAATGCAGCTTTCAGTATCTGTTCCAGATTTTGCCCTAACGGAGTCGTTCTTGAAGTCTCCGACAATGAAATCTCGGCAAAACCCGAAATGATCCCCAGAATATTGTTGAAGTCATGAGCAATCCCTCCGGCAAGCGTGCCGATGGCTTCCATTTTCTGGGCCTGACGAAATTGGGCCTCTAACCTTTCGCTCTCTTGTTCAGCCAGCCTGCGCTGCCGCTCCCGTTCAAAGTTATCCAGCGCAAAGCCGATGCTGCTGGCCACTCTCTCCAACAACTTCACGTCCTCTATGCCAAAAAAGTCAATCTCATCGGAGTAGATGGTCAGCGCGCCCCATGCCCGCCCTCCCGACTCGATGGGGAACCCCGCCGCAGCGCGGATGCCGAAAGGCCGTGCCCATTCACTCCAGGGTTGAGTAAGCGGGGAGTGCAAAAAGTCGTTGAGGACAGAGGGTCGTCGCTCGCGAATGCAGGTGCCCGTGGGGCCTTGACCCTCGGGACGGTGATCGGCATAGACGGTAATGCCGCGAACATAATCACCGGCCTTGCCCCAGGTTGCGACCGGAACAACCGCGTTGGTTTCGGCTTCGACTTGCCCGATCCACGACAGGACGAAGCCGCCCTCTTCGATAATCACTCGGCATGTTTCGATCAGAAATGCGTCGGGAGTTGTCGCCTGCACCACCGCTTGGTTAACCTGACTCAACACAGAATACAGCCGGTTCAGGAGCCTGATCTGACGCTCCTGTTGCACTCTCGCCGTGATGTCTTGGGCGAACTGCACAACACCAATCACATTTCCTTCGGCATCGAATACAGGCTCACCTCTTTCGTCCCAAACCCTGCCATCAGGGGTCCGCATAATGGCATGTTCTGATTTTCTTGTCTCTAAAGCCCTTATTGTCGGGCAGTTTTCACATGGCTTGGCTGGGTCCGCCCAAAAGGCGTGGCAGGTGTGGCCCATCATGTCGCCCGGTAATTTATTAACGGATTCAACGGCCGCTTTGTTCACCCAGAGGATTCTCAAGTCCCTATCCACCAAGACAATGTTGGTTGTAATGCCATTCAGAATCGTGGTTTTTTGCGTTTCGCTCTCGCGCAGCATTTCCTCCGCCCGCTCACGCTCGGTGACATCCCAGAGGATGCCGTTCATCCTCAGCGGCCGGCCTTTATCATCACGAACCACCCTACCGCGAGCGGTAATGTGATGAGCGCTCCCGTCAGGCCAGACAACTCGATACTCAGGTTTGTACGGAACATCCTGTTCAATGGTCCGGGCCAGTGCCGCCTTGAGTTCTTCCAGATCGTCTGGATGCACCACTCCGAAGAAATCTTCCTCAGACCCGGTGAAGGTCGCCTGGTCGATTCCCAGGAGATGACACCCCTGGTCGTCAAAATGGCGTCTGCCCTCGACGATATCCCAGTACCAGACGCCCATTTGGGCTGACTGTAGCGCAAAATCAAGCCGTGCCTCGCTTTCCCGCAGTGCCTCCGCCCGCTTGCGCTCGGTGATGTCGGAAACGATGGTGCGGCATCGGGTTACCTTCCCGTCCCTGTCCTCTATGGCCAGGCTTTCCAGTTGGGCGAAGAAGGAAGTGCCGTCCGATTTCTGAAGCTCGACCTCGCATCTTTGTTTCGTTACGGCCATGAAGACCGCTTGTCTGTGAAGATGAAACGCATCTGCGTATTCCTTCACGAGAAATCTCTGAAAGAGCTTACCGATCAAAGAAGACCTGTCGGCGGCCAACAGAGCGGCGCCGGTAAGATTGACTTCCAGAATCAGGCCGTCCTTGCCAAGGGTGAAATATCCCACCGGAGCATAATCATAGAGGTCGGAAAGTCTGTCCCGGGACTCTGACAAAAGGTTGTGAGCCTCCCGCAGTTCCTCGTTTTGCATCTCAAGCTCTATTTGATGGACCCTCAGCTCATGAACCAGCCGCTCTGCTTCCTCTCGGGAAAGGGCGGATCCATCCTTCGGCACGGGGAACCTCTTGGGCAACGATTCCTCGGCTCGCTTTCTCAGATCGGAGAGTTTCTTCTTGATGCCATCAGGGTCGATCATATTGCAGATCCTCTCACCCGGCAGAGCCGGAATTGCAAAGGGGGGTGAAGATCAGATCGCATTTTACATCTTTTCGGCAGACGACTCCTCCACTCCAACACCAAGAGCTGCCCTTAACTCAGCCATGCTGTACGGTTTATGTAAGAATTCCTGGGGGAGCTCCGCATGTTTTCCTTCCATTGCCATTGCCTCGTCGTAGCCGCTGGAGAGGATCACCGGGATATCAGGCCGCAATGCGCGAAGCGCCGCCAGCGTCTCCCAGCCGTTAATGCCCGGCATGGTGAGATCGAGGATTACCAGGTTGATCTCATCCTTGCGCTCACGGAAGATTTCTACGGCCTCCAATCCATTTCCGGCCGGGATCACTCTGAAGCCTAAATGTCCCAGCACCAGCTCAGCCACGTTGCGGAGCTGAGCCTCATCATCGACAAAAAGGACGAGACCAGAGCCTATGATCGGTCTGGAAGCCTCAGTTTCCGTTTGTTGAACGGGCTGTGATTCCTGTTCCGCAATGGGCCAAAAGACCCGGAAATGCGAACCCCGGCCAGGCTCACTCTCGACGGCAATAGCTCCTCCATAAGAGCGAACCGCGCCCAAGGCAACCGCTTTCAAAGAGCTGTTTGCGATGCCGGTAGTAGATGTCCTGGTCCTCGGAGAGAATGAAGCGAGCCAAGGGCTGCTTGACCAGGGCGCTCCTCGCCACGCCCATCAACTCGGCGGCGGTGAGATTGGCCTCCAGGATGAGCCCCTTTTCGCTGAGGGTGCAATAGCCGACCGGCGCCAGGTCGTAGAGGTCGAAATATTTTGCCCGCGCGGCGTCCAGTTCCGCCTGCGCCCGGCGCAGTTCCTCATTCTGGATCTCCAGCTCGATCTGATACACCTGCAGTTCGTGGAGCAGTTGCCGCGTTGCTTCGGGCAACATTGCCTCGATCTGTTCCGGTGACTGAGCCGCGTTTTCACGGGCCATCGCTTCGGCCTGCCTGCGCAGTTCGGCGGCTTGTTCTGGTCGGTCATCCTTACTGGTCATCGTGCGTCTCCATCGTTCGACTAATCTTTGATTCTCTCGCCCGTTCCGTTGTCGCAATCGCATACATCCGCCCGGCCTGATTCACCAAAGCGGTGGCGGTCATCCAGACATCCACGATAGCCCCATCTTTAGTGATCCGTTGGGTAGGATACGGTTCCAGAATTTCAGCCTGGCTAAGCTGACGGACCTTGGCCACCGCTTCTTCACGCAGCGCCTCCGGGACCCGGTCGCGGACGTTCATCACCAGTGCCTCGGCTTCACTCCAACCATACATCCTCACCGCTCCCGGGTTCCAGGCCAGGATGCGGCCATCCAAGCCCTGCACGGTAATGGCATCGCGCGCATCGCGCACGACCACGGCCAGACGGAGCAGCTCATTGGCCTTCCGCAGTTCCTCCCGCGTTTTCTTCATCTCCGTGATGTCCACAAAGGTGATCACCGCGCCCTCGATCACGTTGTCGAGCGTGCGGTAGGGCTGGATGCGCAGCGTGTAACACTTGCCCTCCGTTGTCTGCACTTCCACCTCTTTGGGAACCAGCGTGTTCAGCACGGCCTGCGCGTCCGCCGGCAGGCGGTCATAGCCGACCAGGTTGGAGAGTACATGAGCCACGGGCCGCCCCACGTCGCTCAGGATCAGGTTGGTGATCCGGGTGGCGGCGGGGGTGAAGCGCAGGATGCGCAGTTGATGATCCACAAAGACGGTGCCGATGCCCGTGCCGGCCAGCAGGTTGTTCATGTCGTTGTTGGCCCGTGACAAATCAGCCACCTTGGTTTGCAGTTCGTTATTGACCGTGGCCAGCTCCTCGTTGAGCGACTGCAGTTCCTCCTTGGAGGTCTCCATCTCCTCAGCGGTGGACTGCAATTCTTCGTTGACCGACTGCATCTCCTCGCTGGAGGATTTGAGCTCTTCGTTGGAGGTTTCCAGTTCCTCAAAGGCGGTCTGGATGTATTCCTCCTTGGCCCGAAGTTTCTGCTGGAGCGCCGCGATGCATGCGCCTGCGTCCGTAACGGCGCCCAGCCCTGGCGAAGTGTCAGGGCCGTCCGCTCCTCTGCCGGCATGCAGGGCAGAAGCCGTCTGCGCCTGTTCGTGGTCGAAGGGCGGCGCTTCCTCCAGGATGACCAGGTACAGAGGCGCCTCAGACGTCGCGGCAGGGACTGCCGCCACCGGGCGGACGGTCAGATTGACCGCGGTGAAGTCGCCGTTGGTTTTGACCCGCAGGCCCGGGCAGCGTATGATCTCTCTTGTCCCCGCGGCTTTGTGCAGGGCCGTGGTCAGGTCGCGCCGCAAACCTTCGCGGGCCATCTTGAGGATGTTGTTGGTTCCGGCCTCGCCCGGGGTCGGCTCCAGGTACAGACCGGTGCGGCCGTGGAGGTAGAGAATGTTGCCCTGGCCGTTGACAAGCGCACCGGCCGGGGCGACTTGTTGCAGTAACGCCTGTTCGGTCAGCTCGCGTAGCGGTAGCTTTACGGGGAATGCCGTCTTTCCGGCGGCGTACGGGAGCGCCGCATCTATCGCGGTCATGGGCGGAAGAAACCGGCCCATGACCGCGCGCTGCGCGCTGTGAATATCATCCTTGCGCTGATACAGCTTCAACTTGCGGTCCACCGTGGCAAAGAGGTCCATAAACTCCCCCACGGTCTCCGAGGTGCCCAGGAAAAGAAAACCGCCCGGGTTCATGGCGTAGTGGAAGAGGGGTATGAGCTTCCTCTGCAAGTCTCCGCTCATATAGATCAGGAGGTTGCGGCAACTGATGAGGTCGAGCTTGGAGAAGGGCGGATCTTTGATGACATTCTGCTCGGAAAAGACCAGCATGTCGCGGATGCCTTTGTGGATGCGGTAGGCGCTGCCGTCTGGTTCGGCCGCGAAAAAGCGCGCCAGCCGCTCCGGCGAGATGTCGGCGGTGACGCTGGCCGGATAGAGGCCGGCGCGGGCCGCGGCAATGGCCTGGTTGTCAATGTCGGTGGCGAAGACCTGTACCTTGAAACGCTGCTTCATCGCCTCCTGACGCTCGGCCAGCAGGATGGCGAGGGAATAGGCCTCCTCGCCGGTGGAGCATCCCGGCGACCAGACGCGGATCACGGCGCTCGCGGACTTGCCGGCAAAGAGCTTGGGGATGATCTGTTCCTCGATCGCCTTGAAGGCCTCCGGATCGCGGAAGAAACTGGTCACGCCGATAAGAAGGTCGCGAAAGAGCGCTTCCACCTCGGCCGGCATCTGCTGCAGATACTTGACGTATCCGCCCATCGATTCGATCTGGTGGACGGCCATGCGCCGCTCGATGCGGCGGTTGATGGTGCTCGGCTTGTACTGGGAAAAGTCATGGCCGGTCTGGGCGCGCAGCAGGATGAAGATCTTCTTCAACACGTTTTCGGTCTTGGGAGTCGGGACGGTGGCGGGCCGGGGGGGCCTGCCGAAGGCGTGAGCGGCGTAGGCGATGAGTTGAGCCGGCATCTCGGCCGGCGGCAGGACATAGTCCACCAGACCGGTGGCAATGGTACTGCGCGGCATGCCGTCGTACTCGGTGGATTCAGGGTTCTGGGCCATCACCATGCCTCCCTCACCCTTGACCGCCCGCACCCCGAGAACCCCGTCGCTGCCGGTGCCTGAGAGGACGATGCAGATGGCCCGCTCGCGCTGGTCCTGAGCCAGGGAGCGGAAGAAAAAGTCAATGGGCAAGCGCATGCCGCGGGGCGCGGTCTGTTCCAGCAGTTGCAGTGCCCCGTTCAGGAAGGCCATATCCCGGTTGGGCGGGATGATGTAAGTACAGTTGGGCTGAACCTTCATCCCGTCCGTCACCTCGAAGACCTGCATCCGGGTGTAGCGCCGAATCAGGTCGGAGAGAATGCTCTTGTGGTCCGGGGCCAGATGCTGCACCAGGACAAAGGCCATGCCGGGATCGGTGTCGGTGGGCATGGCGGAAAAGAAGGCCTCGAACGCCGCCAGCCCCCCGGCCGAGGCGCCGATGCCGACGATGGAAAAGTCCGTTGACGCGTGGATGAGCGGGTCTGCCTCCGCCGTGATCTCAATCGAAGTGCCCGCCTGCGCCCCTTCAGGCATCGGGATTTCTATCTCTACGCCGGGTTTCTTCTTTTTGGTCATCTTAATCCCCCTGTCCGGTTAAACCGGTCACCTCGATAGAGGGCGGCCTTCAACACATCGATGGCAGCAATTTCATGATATTTCT
>JADGQM010000130.1 GCA_017881795.1 Syntrophobacteraceae bacterium | reverse complement strand
TGCCACTCTACCAATGCCATGGTCAGCCCGATCCCAAGTACATCGAGCTCGCCGGTGATGCTGCCGAAGGAAGCATCATGCCCTCCACCAAGCTTATGATCGTGGATCAACTCTCCGACAGCGACCCGCAGAAGGCGGTCATTAAAGACTTCCTGACGCTCTACAAAGACGTGTATCATTATGATCAGCAATATCCGATCAACACCCACTCCGGATACGCCTGGGATGCCATCTACCTCCTGGCCAATGCCATGCGCCAGGTCGGCACGGAACCGGAAGCTCTCCGCAATGCCATCGAACAGACCAAAGGCTACGTCGGCATCAGCGGCATTTATAATCTGAGCCCTGAAGATCACAATGGACTGGGGACTGATTCCCTGGTTATGGTCAAAGTCGAAAACGGGAAGTGGGTTTTACTTAAGTAGATGTCGGATGGCGGATTGCGGATGTCGGATTTAAAAAGCAGGACGTGAGAGAAATTTCGGATTGCGGAGGGCGGATTTCGGATTTGAAAAGCAGGACGTGAGAGAAATTTCGGATCGCGGATGGCGGATTTCGGATTTGAAAGGCAGGACAGTTGGCGGATTTCGGATCGCGGATTTGGGATTGCGGATTTAAGGAGCAGGACCGTGGACAGATTTTAGATGTCGGAATGCGGATTTAAGAAACAGGATAGTAACAATTGAGAGTATTTCAAAACCTTCTGACAACAGCCTTTGGGAGATCGACGTTGGATGCAATACATCCGAAATCGGCAGTTGGATATCCGACATCCGACATCCGACATCCGCAATCCGACATCCGCAATCCGACATCCGCAATCCGACATCCGTTATGAAAGTTTTGGATTCGCAGAACATCAGGAGAATATTCATTCGCTCGACGAATTGGATTGGCGACGCGGTCTTGACCACTCCAGCCATGGGCAGAGTGAGGGCGGCATTTCCCCATGCCGAAATCGTTGTCGCCGCCAACCCGATGGTGGCTGAACTGTTGCGTTATCACCCTGACTGTGATCGCCTTCTGGTGTATGACAAGAGGGGAGTGCACCATGGGCTTGGAGGGCTCCTCCGCTTCTGTGGAGAAATTCGAAAAGAACGATTCGACCTGGCCATTCTTTTCCAGAACGCCATCGAGGCGGCCATCATGACCACCCTTGCCGGGATCCCCCAGCGCGCCGGGTACACCACCGACTGCCGGGGCTTTCTTCTGACACACAGGGTGCGAGGCTGGCGACGGGCACGCCGGTTCCATCACACGGATTATTATCTCAACATGCTGGCCGGGCTGGGGCTCCAGGGCGGAAGCGGCCGCCTCCAGTTGCGCTGCAGCGAAGAAGAACTGGCCTGGGCCAAGGAGCGACTTCCCGATGACACGTGGGTGGCAATAAATCCCGGAGCCACCTATGGGTCCGCCAAGCGTTGGTTCCCCGAGCGCTTCGCGGTGGTAGCGGATAGCATTGCGGAGGAGTTTTCCTTGCGCATCCTCATCGTCGGTGGACCGAACGAAGGCTCGATTGCCGAGGAGGTTACGGCGAACATGCGGAAGCAGCCTCTTAACCTTGCGGGGAAGACCTCCGTCCGCCAGCTCATGGCCCTGCTTTCCCAATGCCGCCTTCTGGTGACCAATGATTCGGGGCCGATGCATGTGGCGGCGGCTTTTGGCGTACCGATTGTCGCCATCTTCGGGTCCACGGACCACACCACGACTTCGCCGCTGGCGCCATCATGCCGAATTGTTCGCAAGGCAACCGAGTGCGCGCCATGCCTTAGAACCGAATGCCCCACGGACCATCGCTGCATGACCGCGGTTTCAGCGGCCGATGTTCTGGGGGCCGCACGCAGTTTACTCAGAGGTTAGAGAATGAATGTTAATACGCCACCGTCCCCTCTCGCCAAATTGATCGACCGTGTCTCCCGTTCAAGGACCGGGGCAGCGCGAAAATCTGCTTTTTTGTTCGCAGGGTTGCTATTGTTAACCGACCATTCCTGGTCGAAGACCGGCTTTCTCGATATTTTTCTGACCACTTTCGGGCTGATTCTGGTGGGTGTGGGAACCCTCGGCAGAGTGTGGGCGTCGATGTACATCTCCGGCTACAAGGACAAAGATCTCGTCACCGAGGGCGCCTACTCGATCGTCCGCAATCCGCTCTATGTTTTCAGTTTTATTGGAGCGGTGGGGGTTGGATGTGCAACCGGCAGTTTGGTGTGGATCGCTTTCTTGATTGTCGGATTTCTCATTTACTACCCGCTTACCATGGTCGATGAGGAACAGCGGCTTGCTGACAAGTACGGACAGAAATTCAGCGACTATGTTCACCGGACGCCCAGATTCATTCCGGACTTTTCCCTCTACCACGAGAGCGAAACCTACCTGGTGGACACCCGGACTTATCGCTATGCCTTCTTTGACGCGGTGTGGTTCGTCTGGGTTTATGCGTTAATACAACTGATCGAGAAGCTGCATGAATGTGGAATCCTGCCCACGCTATTCAGAATTCCATAGAGGTGAACCAATCATCATGAATATCTATCAACGCATGTTTCTTTTGATCAAACCCCACTGGCAGCGCATGGCGTTAGCCACAGCGTGCATGCTTGGAGTTGCTGCCTGCACCGCTGCTTCGGCCTACCTCATTAAGCCTGTGCTGGATGAGATCTTCATTGATAAAAATGTCAATATGTTGAAGATATTACCCTTGGTCGTGTTGATGATTTTTCTGGTGAAATCGCTCTGCGCCTGGGGTCAGGGTTACCTCATGAGCTATGTCGGCAACAGAATCGTCGTCGACTTGCGACAGCAGCTCTATGACCATCTCCAGAGACTTTCCCTATCCTTTTTTGACAAGACCCCCACCGGCATTTTGATGTCCCGCATCATGAATGACGTCAGTCAGATTCAGGCCGCCGTCAGGGAATGCGCCACCGGTATAATCAGGGACGCCCTCAGCGTCGTGGGACTGGTGGGGGTGGTATTGTATCGGGACTGGCAACTGGCCATCATTGCGATAATCATTCTACCCTTCGCTTTTTTCCCCATCGTCAAATTCGGACAAATGCTGCGCGCCATCAGCACCAAGGGCCTGGAGGCGATGGGTGACATTTCGGTAATCCTCCATGAAACGATTGGCGGCAATCGCATCGTCAAAGCGTTTTGTATGGAGGATTACGAAAAAAAACGCTTTGCGAGAGAGAACATGCTATCGTTTGATTACTCGATGAAGGCGGCTTGGGTAAACTCCCTGTCGCCGCCGCTGATGGAGTTTTTCGGCGGGATCGGCATCGTCGCGATCATCTGGTATGGGGGTTACAGCGTTATTTCAGGGGTCTCGACCCCTGGGAATTTCTTCTCGTTCCTCGCCGCCCTGATCCTCCTCTACGAACCGATTAAGCGTCTGAGCGGCATGAACATGACCCTTCAGCAGGGGATTGCCGCCGCTTACCGGGTTTACGAAATTCTCGACACGCCCTCGGAGATCGTCGATAAACCCGGCGCCATCACTCTTTCGCCAATTTCACGCGACCTCGAGTTTCGTCACGTATCTTTCCATTATGGGGACGAACCGGTTCTGAAGGATATTCCCTTCCGGGTTGGAGCCGGTGAGGTCATCGCGATAGTGGGGGTAAGCGGTGCCGGCAAGACCACTCTGGTCAACCTCATCCCACGTTTTTACGAGGTCACGGAAGGAGCCATTCTGATTGACGGGGTAGATATCCGGGATGCAACCATCGCGTCACTCCGTGCTCAGATCGGCATCGTCACGCAACAGACGATTCTTTTTAATGACACGGTTCGCAACAACATTGCCTATGGCGATATCCGCAAGAGTGAACAAGACATCATTAATGCAGCTCGGGCCGCCAATGCTCTTGATTTCGTTGCGAAGCTCCACCAGGGATTGGATACCGTGATCGGCGAGCAGGGGGTGCTCCTTTCCGGTGGCGAACGCCAGCGCATCTGCATCGCCCGGGCGCTGCTCAAGAATGCCCCCATCTTGATCCTCGATGAAGCCACCTCGTCACTGGACAGCGAGTCGGAACTGGAAGTCCAAAAGGCCTTGGAAAACCTGATGACCGGACGCACCACTCTGGTCATCGCGCACCGCTTATCCACCATCAAGAATGCCGACCGCATTGTGGCCCTGGCTGATGGGCATATTGTCGAGGAAGGCCGGCACGATGAGCTGCTGCGCACCAACAGCGAATACCGGCGCCTTTATGAATTGCAGTTTGCCCAGTATGAGGCCAGTTAGATGGTTGATGGTTGATGGGGTTGGTTAGGGGCGTCTTTTTGCGCCGTAACCCACCGAAACACCTTGAGGAGAGAGCAAAGCTTTTGAGAAGGACTTCAAATAATTTGGCACGGTCAAATCTTGGATTGAGGACAGGCAACAATGCCCCATAAGATTATCTGGAAGCTTGCGGAAATTTTGGGCTCTCTTTGGCACCGCATCGATGGTCGTCATCGGGGGATTGCCATGCGCAATCTCGAATTTGCTTTTGGTGACGAGCTGAGCGAAACCGAACGGCAAACCATATGCCGGGAGACCTTTATTCATCTGGTATGCGTGCTGCTGGAGCTCCCCTTCCTCTTCACCATGACCGCCGACAATGTTGAGCGCTTTATGGCCTTTGCCGGCATTGAAAACCTCTATGCCACCGTGAAAAAGGGCAAAGGCGTCATGGTTATGACCTCTCATTTTGGCAACTGGGAACTGATGGCACTGGGCTTTTCTTTCCGTTTCTGGCCGTTCAGTGTGGTGGTTCGACCCTTGGATAATCCCTTTTTGGATCGGATGATTGACCGGATGCGCTCCCGTGGAGGCAACCGGACTCTTCCCAAGAGCGGCTCAGCCCTCCGCATGATTCGCCTGCTGCGGCGGGGTGAGGGCGTCGGCTTCTTGATCGACCAGAATGTTGATTGGTATGAAGGGGTGTTCGTTCCATTCTTCAAGGAAACCGCGTGTACGAGCAAGGCCCTCGCCACCCTCGCCCTGAGAACCGGCCTGCCGGTCCTTCCTGCGTATAACTTTCGGCGTCCGGATGGACGCTATCAGATGATTTTTGAGCCGGAAGCGCAGCTCATCCGGACGGGCTCGCTGATTGCTGACATCGAGGAAAACACGGCACTCTTCAACCGGATCATCGAAGGCTATGTTCGCAGGCATCCCGAACAATACTTCTGGTTGCATCAACGGTGGAAAACGCGCCCCTACCAACCATGGCCCAGGTGATTTCCGGCAACGACTTACCACGAAGAGCACAAAGGACACGAAGGAATGCTTTTCACAATAATTTTCATGCACTTCTTCGTGATCTTCGTGTCCTTCGTGGTAAAAGAATGCGAATTCCTATATGGCTTAGGCAACCCCTGCCTGCCAATGCTTTGCTCCGAGGCAACCGATGGATCGAACTCATGCAGGTTAAAGGAAATCCCACCATCCCGAAAGATGTTAAGAACATCCTGTTGATCCAACTCGGGGATATCGGGGATGTCGTGCTTTCTTTGCCCAGTCTGAGGGCCCTGCGGGAGAATTTTCCCGATGCCGGACTGATTGTTGCGGTCCGCGCGAAGGCTGGAGAGCTGATCGCAGACTGTCCATGGGTGGACGGGGTGGTTTCAATAAATCAGCAGAAACGGCCGCTGTTCCAAGAAGTGCGATACCAGGCGAGCTTCTTTGGCCATTTACGGCAGTTTCATTTTGATCTTTCTATCAACCTTAGACTTGGGGATCGCTCCGCCATCCTCTCCTTTCTGGCAGGCGCTCGGCAAAGAATCTCCTTTTACGCCCACGACGGACAACTTTGGCAGAACCGCGTATCAACCCATCTGAATCTCTTGGACTATGAGGTTGGTCAGTATGTGGCGGACTATTACTCGAGTCTGTTGGCTGCGTATAATCTGAAAACACCGCACCCTTTACCGCAACTGGAAGTCCCTTTTGAGAAATTGAAACAGGCGGAAGCGCTCTTCGCCGGCGAGCAGGTCCCTACAGACCGACCGATTATTGCCCTTCAGCCCTTTTCGTTGTGGCGATACAAAGAATTGGCAACACCCAAATACATTGAATTGATTCGTGAAATCACCTCAACATGGGGATTTCCAGTCATTCTTGTCGGCTCCCCCGAGGAAAGGGAGAGGGCGGCGGCTATTGCAGATGGTTCCGGACCTGAAGTCCACAACCTTGCAGGCAAGACCACTATCGGCATGCTCGCCGCCGTTCTGAAAGCCTGCGCTTTATTCATTGGCGTGGACAGTGCGGGAATGCACATCGCGGCAGCTGTCGGCACTCCCACCGTGAGCATTTTTGGTCCCTCCTCGCCTGCTTCATGGGCGCCCCGAGGGCCCGAACATCTGGTTGTTCACCGCGACAACCTCACCTGTATCCCCTGCCGCCAGAAGGGTTGTGGGGGAAATGAGCAAAGCCGGTGCCTTGACGAATTGACTGTCGCTGAAGTGATGTCCGCAGTCGTGGCTCAGATCGAGAAGTTGCAGAGGTGAAATCTCCCACACTCCCTTTAAGGACACGGTAACTTTTATGATTTTTACCAGGATTTCCCTGCCCGCTTATGGTGTTTTTTGTCTCGGGCTCATCCTCCGCTTGATTGCCTGGGCCAATACTTCCGTCATCAATCCGGACGCAGCATTATACATCCATCAGGCAAGGGCAATCTATTTCGGCCAGTTAGATACTCTTTTTTGCGCTCAATCGGATCTGGCCAATTACCCTGTTATGATCGCGGGAAGTTACTGGCTTTTTCATGATTGGGTTTTTTCGGCAAGGTTCGTATCATTCATCTTTGGGTTTGGGACATTAATTCCCCTCTATTTTCTGTTGAAGCGCTTTTTTGATGACCGAATCAGTGTGCTCGGCACCCTGATCGTTGCCGTCATGCCCGTTTTCGTCGGGTCGAGCGTGGACATCGTGAGAGACCCCATAACATGGTTTTTCGTGGCTTTGGGTTTGTACTGGTTTACTCTGGCACTGGAAAATAAGAGCCCCTGGTTTCTTGCATGGAGCTGCCTGTCCTTGATAATGGCTACCTGGGCCAGGATTGAAGTTTCATTGATTATCGGCTTCTCCCTGCTATTCCTTGCGGTCCGAAAACAGGAAAGGAAAATCAAACAATTAGTCTGTTTTCTCATACCTGTCGTCGGGCTGTTATCGGTTGTTCTCGGCGCCGTGTTGATCGCCGGAGTCCATCCCAATCCTGATTCACCGGGGATGAAAGCTTTCCTCTCTAAATTTCTCTCGCCCTTCGCGCAATATCGGCTCATCAGCGAGAAGCTCGTTACAACTGCCCTGCAAAATCGATTTGACAACTTTGGGATGTTCCTTGGCGAAGCGAGACAAAATATGTGGTTGATTGCCCTTGGCAGCGTTCTGAACCGTTGCCTGGAAGCCTTTTTTTATCCGTTTTTTTTCGTTTGTGCCATCGGATTAGTAACGGCTCGCAAGAAGTTCCACTCTGATCAACGTTTGCAGTATTTAGCAGGTGTCAGTTCCCTATTGCTGCTTATGTTCTATTTTCATGTCATGCGGGCATGGTATCTCGACTATCGTCATGTGTGTCTACTCATCATTTCGTGCGCTATTTTCATAGGCTTTGGTATTGATAAAATTAACGTGTTCATTCAAAATCGATTTCATCTTCAAGAAAATCTGACGATTGTGGCCCTCACTGTGCTCATTGTGGCACTGCCATTGTTCAAAGACTTGAAGCCGAGAGACGCCGATAAACGTGTTTTTAAGGAGATCGGCGAATTCCTGGCCGAAAGGGAAGGCAATCAAAATATTATACCCATAACCACATCCTGTAGCAACTATCGGATTGTTTCCTTCTATGCCCAATTGAATTATCGTGGCGCCCTCTGCCCGGAAGGATCGAAGGATATCTGTTGGGAATATTTTGCCGATAACTTCGACCACTTTATTAAACAGGTAACAAGAAATAACATAAAGTATTTCCTATGGAGTGAAAAACTGTGGTCGGCAGGAAGCGGCAGTATTTTTCAAGCACCCTATGCGGACCATCTCAAGGAACTGAAGCGGTGGCGTCATCCGGATACGGGAGAAATGATTCTTTATGAGGTGAGGTAAGGGCCGACTTTTGTCGCGGGCTGGAAAGCCCGCGCTCCGTTTGGAGAGATGATCTTGGAAAGACCAACTCTGAGTGTTGCAGTCATCACCAAGAATGAGGCGGACCGCGTTGGGCAACTGTTGAAAAGTGCTCAGTTCGCCAACGAAATCCTGGTGGTTGACTCCGGCAGCACGGACCATACCCGGGACCTCTGCCGAAGCTCTGGGGCTATCGTCCTCGAACACCCATGGATGGGCTATACTGCTCAGAAGCAGATCGCTCTGGAAAGGGCCGCTGCGGACTGGGTGCTCAGTCTCGATGCTGATGAAGTGGTCTCTGCGGGCCTGGCACAAGAGATTTGCACGGTGATCGGTAATGCGCCACCGGATGTGGGCGGCTTCTCCATGCCGCGGCTTTCCTATTACCTTGGGCGATGGATCCGTCACGGAGGTTGGTATCCGGACCGCAAGGTCCGGCTGGTGAGAAAGGGGCAGGGACGTTGGGTTGGGGAGGCGCTTCACGAAAAACTGGTGGTGGACGGCAGGCTCATCCAACTTTCCCAGCCGATTTTGCATTATGTTTACCGTGACATCTCCGACCAGTTGGCCACCATCGATCGCTTTTCCGGGATTGCTGCGAGCGAGCGGGGCCGCGCCTCGGGACTTTATGTGCTTGCCGGTCTGGGGCATGCCATCGGAAAGTTTGCTGAATGTTATTTGTGGAAAATGGGGTTTATGGACGGATGGGCGGGACTGGTGATTGCGATGAACTCGGCCTGGTATGTATTCCTGAAACACGCCAAAGCCTGGGAAATGAGCCTGGATGAAAACCATAGCACTCGCCATTGAACACTTCAGCCGCTTTGCGGGCGGCGCCGAGTCCTATGCCGTGTCTCTTGCCCATTCGCTGGTCCGGGAGGGCTGGGAGGTTCATCTTTTCGGGGAATCATGGGATGAAGAACCCGAAGAGGCCTTATTTCACCTGATGAACATCCCCCGCCGGTGGCCGAGTTGGGCCAGAATGTTGCGCTTTGCCTTGGAACACCGCCGCCGGACAGCCTCCCGAGCCTTTGACGTGATAATGGGCTTTGGTAACACGATCCACATGAACGTATATCAGAGCCATGGGGGTGTTCACTGGTGTTCCACCATGCGCAAGCTCTACGCCGAGCAGAACGGCCTTCTCCGTTCGGTCAATTGGCTCATCATGGCGCTTTCCCTCAAACAGTGGGCGCGGCATTGGATCGAGTCCGCTCCCTTCCGCATGACCCCTCGTCCCCGAATCATCGCGATCTCCCAGATGATCAAGGATGATATGGTCCGTTCTTACGGCATCGACGGACGCCGGGTTGAGCTGATCTACAACGGTGTCGACACCTCGCGTTTCAACCCGGGACTGCGCGACCGCCTTCGCGGTAGTTTTCGGCAGGCCCTCGGGGTGAGCTCTGAAGAAGTGATATTCCTCTTTGCGGCTTACGAGCTCAGAAAAAAGGGGATAATCCCGCTTATTGAAGCCGCAGGCATGCTCAAGCAACTCGTCGGAGAAGGGTTTCGCGTGGTTGTTGCCGGGGCCGAGCCCTCTACGGGGATAACGCAGCGCCTCGCCAGGTTGGGCCTCGGCAAGACCGTCATATTCGTCGGCAGGATGCGGAACATGGAAGAATGTTATGCTAACAGCGATGTGCTGGTGCTTCCCACTTTTTATGATGCCTGCAGTCTGGTGGTCTTCGAAGCCATGGCTTGTGGGCTGCCCTGCATCACGACAAAGGCCAACGGCGCCGCTGGTATCATCACCGATGGTCTTGACGGCTTCATTCTCGACCACCCGCCACAGCCTAACGAGTTGGCGAACAAGATGGCGCTGCTGCTCGAGCCAGCTCGGCGCGAACTCATGGGGACGGCCGCCGCTACAAAGGCATTGCAGTATACCATTGAGCGCAATCATCAGGACATCCTGCGGGTCCTCGGCGAGGTGGCGGGTGCGCGGGAAAAATCCAAGGGGGAATAGTGCTTGGCTTCAAAAAGGGGGGCACATGTCACAAGAAGTTGAATTACAGGCCAACTCAATCGATGAAATCCATTACAAGATAATGGAAATAATGAAGGATTGTCCTCCGGGACAAGTCCTTGATTTCCCATCAGGATTCGGTAGACTCTCTTACTGGCTTCAACAAAAAAGGCATAATGTTGTAGCTTGCGACATTGCCCCCGATTCATACAGGAATTCTCCTGTTACTCACACTCAAGCGGATTTGAACAAAGAATTTCCATTTGAAGATGAGACTTTTGATTATGCCTTTTGTATTGATGGACCTGAACATTCAGAGAATTTGTATCATACGTTTAGAGAATTCTTCAGAGTATTAAAATCGGATGGTACTTTTATCATCTCTATGCCCAACCATTCTAATATTGAGTCCAGGTTTAAGCAATTGTTATATGGAGTCTGTGAACCTATAACAAGTAAAGAAGAATTTAATCAAAGTACCATAGGCACAGGCCACTTCCACATAAACCGCCCCTCCTACGCACTATTGAGAATGGCTCTTGAAGCAGCAGGTTTTTCTATAACCCATGTGACGTATGATAAAGAAAAAAGAAATCAGAAGTTTTTTTACCCTGTTTATCTACTAATCAGGCTAATAACTACTATCATAGGAGATAAAGGCAACACAAAATACTGGCTCAGGGATGCAAATAGTAGAAACGTATTAATGGGTGGAAATACTATAATCATCATAAGCAGAAAATAAAACAATCGTCTTTGAGCACTATGTCGTGCTCGGAAAAGAGCGGTAAGCTGAAAGGATTGACGGA
>JADGQM010000020.1 GCA_017881795.1 Syntrophobacteraceae bacterium | reverse complement strand
CATGGCACAGGAGGTAAGGGCGGCAACGCCGGACAAGGCGGTGCCGGGGGCGACGGTGGACGGATCGTGTTGCGCTACCGCAACATCAACGACCAGGAGCTGATCGAGTCCCGCGTTGACCCCGGTGAGCCGGGCTCCCCAGGTCGCCCCCGGTGCGCCTGGTCAGCCCCGCGGTCTGTGGGGCGCATCGGCCAAGGCTGGTGCGCAGGGTGCCAGCGGTAAACTTGACGAGGACGACCAGATCGAGCTAGGGGAGTTGGGCCGCGCTTGCGACGATGTTTTCCTCCTCCGCCTGGTTCAGAAGTGCAAGTTCATCTATCGCTTCAACTCCCCAACCAAGTTCACCGACAACAAGCTCATTCGTCCCGAGCGCTGGCAGGAGTTGGGCGATCTGCTGGAGTGGACGATTGGCGTCCTGCGCCCATTCGCCCAGCTGGCCGCCACACCGTCGCTAATTGATCAGCGCAAGAACGCCCTCTACAAGACAGCGAACAATCTCTACCTCTCTTGGGCAGGCTGGCTCACTTACGACAACGTCAGCCCGGATTGGGTGCCTGCTACGCCCATCAAGACGATGTTCGACGAATTCTCCCGCGCCTTCACGGGTCGCAGCACCCGAGAGAAGCGCTATTTGGCTATGAGTAAGACCTATGAGAGGGCGGAGGAAGCTCAGGCCGCTCTCGATGATGCGCGCCATGGCGTGAGCGACGCCATGACCCTCCACCGTGCGACCTATCTCGCGCTGCTACAACAGCTCAAAGACATCCCACAACAAGTCGCCAAGGCCCGGGAGGCCTGTGAACTAGCGCAGAGACAGCTCGAGTCCTCGCTGAGCACCCTCAAAAACGAGGTCAACGCCTACTATCACTGTTCCCTCTCCGATGTCCTTAAGGCTGCTGAAATGCTGGCGTTCACCGCAGGGGACGCCAAGGTGGCGGGCGTGATGGGCTTGGTGGAGATCGGAAGCCTCATCAACGATGGCCTCGCCAAGATTGAAATCAACAGTGGCGAGACCATCAACAAGTCAGCGCTGTTCGACGAGATCTTTACCGTTCAGGGCGATATTCGGACGGCTGTCACTGGCGAGCTGTTTCAGCTCAATGACAAGCATGAGATGGAGTTCCAGCCTGAGAAGAAGCTCCTCCTCACCGAGATCGGCAAGCTGAAGGAGGAAGTGTCGAGGTTCTCAAACGCGCTTGGCTCTGCCGTGACGAATGCGGTGATCAAGTCGCTCGACGACTTTACGGCTTCCATTTACGATCAGGGACAGGCGCTATTAATGTACAACGTGATGATGATGAAAATGGTGGAGGAGTACCGCGCCTATGAGGCAGCTCAGGCGCAATACAAGGCGTTGGACTCGAAGAAGGCGGATCCGATCTCGCCCAGCTGGGCAGCGGACGTCAGCTATTTTGCCAAGCTTTACCAAGACGAGCTGGACAACACAATCGCCGCGGTTGCTGATTTGCAGCGCAAGGCCGCCTACGTCACCCTGGACGCGCAGGATGATCTCAACCTGATGGAGCTAATGGGGAAACTCTGGCTGGTCGGTCAGCCACCTGACGCCACTGACATGGATGACCTCGAGCGCAAAGTGTCCAAGCTGCGGGATCAGATCAAGAGCTACGCCAGCGGACAGTCAAGCGCCGCAACGCCCATACCGGCAGACAAGGGGAAGAGAAGTGATCTGTACGTCGATATCTCGGCAGAGGTGCTGCTGGAGGAGCTAAAGACGTGCCAACCAGACGGAAGCTATACGGTGACGTTCACCACCGTGCCCGGGAAGCCGGAGACGGCGCACCAGGTGAGGGTGAGCAACGCCTCGAAGTATTACGACATCCGGGTGGTAGCGGTCCAGCCCCGCATCTTGGGCGCCAAGAGTGGGACTGGGAAGGTCGCAATCGAAGTGCGAGTGGCCGCCCGCACCATGATCATCGACAAGAATGGCGGCAAGCATTCATTCTACTTCGGCAATTTCCGCGACACTGGTGTCGTGCACAAGATCGATACCACGCTGGAAGGGGAGACCTATGACGAATCGGGTGGCTCGGGCGGCCAACTCACCGACAACTATCTCGATCGCGTTGGCCTGTACGGGAAATGGACGCTTACTTGCCCACCCGCTGTAACGCCTGGCGATGACAACGTCAAGCTAGACTTGTCGGGAGTGAGCGGACTTCGAGTCTACTTCGACTGTTACGCACGCCACAAATAAGTTCCACCACACTTATCTAAGGAGAAGCGATGCCTACAGTGAAGCCGGAACAAGCCTTGTCGCGAGAGTTCCTGATCCACCTCTCCCGCGGCGACCTGATGTCCTCCTATCTTTGGCGAGAGATCGCCGACATCGCAGCACGCTACCCCGACGAAGACGACGCTGACGACATGAGCAACGCGATGAACCGCCGCCTCCACGAGCTGGCCTATAGCACCAATCTGGATACGGCCTTCGGTGAGTTCGACGCTGGCATCAGAGAGGATCTGGGCTTCTGGGTCGGTCGCTATGCGCTGTTCGACGAGGCCGGTGTCAGCTACGAACTGCACGTGGCTGGCGATGGCGCCTGCGTGGTGCTCCCCTCCGGCACAGCGACCGAGCACACTTATTCCGACGGGATCCTGCATGTTTCCGGCGATGATTATGCGTTCGAGCTGCGCATGACCCTGCCGCTGACCGACACGCAGATGGATCATCCCGAGTTCGACATTACGGCCCCGACCACGCCCGGCCAGCCGCTCTGCGAGGGTACGGTGAGTCTAACTGTCGGCGGCCAACGTGAGACTCGCAGGGTCCGGGGCAAGCGGAACTGCTACAGCCGTGAAGGTGTCGAGCGAGCGCTGGATGGTGACCCGGGCTTCCACTGGGCCGGCGCCTATCGTCTCACCTACACCGACCAGGAGCCGTGGACCACGACGGACGATGCGTTGACCATCAGTGACAGCGGCGAGAGCATGACGGTCTTGCTCGGGGCGCGGCCGGGCATTGAGGTGCGGTTCGCCAATAATGCGCTCGAGTGCCGCTTCGACGTCAACGGGGAGACTTGGCTTGCTGGGTATTTCGCGGAAGCTCCAACCGGCAAGGTGCGTCGCTTCTTTGGTCTCCTGCAGGCCGGCGGTCAGATCCGAACAGTGACCGGCTATTGGATCCAGTCCGCGTCGCAGGCCGTGACCCATCACCCCATGCGCATATCGGCGATGCCCCTGGCTGATCAGACCAGGGTCGCCGCGTCCAACGATCCTCCTGTCACGGCTCGTGCATTTACCATCGACCTCACCGACCAACTAACTGTTAAATTCGACGCCACGACGAATGAGCGGATCTACGTTGCCACGGACGATGTCGTCTTGCCCAAGGGGGTTGAGCGCAACGACTATGCCGTTATCTTGAACTTTAAGGGGCTGCCTAGTCCGTTGGAATCTACAGGCCTGTGGCGCATGGTGGAGGCCAGCGTTACGGCGCAACTCTTCATCCGCCTGCGGCGGGACAGCACCCTCCGGCCCTGGCTCGACGCCTCCATGGGCGAGACCCAGAGCGCGGGCTTTCACTCCTTCACGCTCGTGCAGGAGGTCGCGGCGAACACGCCCACGGGGAATCTCAAGACGACCATTCGTATCCCGATGGAGCTGGAGGGGGTCAGCCGCGACCCCATCGAAATCTCTCCGACGGAACTGCCGCCTATCATCATTGGAAGGCAGTACAACGCGGGCGTGACCGCTCTGGGGGGTGAGCCGCCGTTGACGTGGGCCACGACGACCAGCCCGCTGCCGAGCGACAGCAGCGGTAGTATTCTCTTCACCCCGACGACGCAGAAGTTTTCGGGCAAAATATGCGACATGGATTTGTCGCTCCGCGTCTTTCCCGTCGAGCTGACTGTGGCGGCCGACGAGCGTGTCGTCATGAAGCCCGGTGTGGCCGCCATCAACCTGCGGGTGGAACCCGAGATCAGCTCGGTCGATGCGAAGAACCTCGCGGCGGTTCGCGATAGCACCAACGCCGCCATAGTCGTAGGGGTGTTGGGAGGATTGGTCGGCATAGGCGTGCCGCTCGTTCAGTTTGTCCGGCGGAAGTTGAAGACGAAAGGGCTTTATGCTGCTGCGACGCAGGCGATCAAAGCGGTCCATGATCTCAAGATTCCCACGAAGGGAGATCTCTACGATGCTGTTGTGAGCGCATACAAAAAGCAGACCGGACGGGAAACATCGTTTAAGGAGGCCAAAGAAGCGCTGGAAACGTTGCGGCAAAAAATCTTGGTTGTCAACGACGAACGCTCGAAGGCGCTCTCAAAAGTGGAGAAATCTCTGGACCGCGGTGGGCTTGACGCCGAGCAGACGAGGAAGCTCACCGAAGAAAAAGATCGTCTCACTCGCGAGATCAAAGAGGCCCAGCTCAGGTTGAAGGAAGCCAGAGCCACCGAGACCAGGATCGAATCCGCGGAACATGGGCGCTTTTGGAGCGACGAAGCCTTCGAAGAACACATCAGGGGCCGCCGAGCTGACTAACTGAGCCTGCTGCGCCCGCAGTTCAGTCAACCCGTGGCGGTGCGCTGATCCGCGACCCAATCTCGGACGCCCAGATTGTTGAGTGGGGGCCAATTTTTCATGCGTCACAGCCCTGAATGAATGCTGATCTGCTCCGACGATCTGATCCGCGAGAGGAGAGGGAAGAGAGTGATCCGCTCTTTCACACGGCAATGCCTCAGGGCAATGGAGCCTACTCTCGGCTACATCCAACGTTTGCTTGACAGCTCGGTGGAGACTTCTGATGCCTATTTGCGAGCAGTCTCCCACCGAGTGGTGTAAATCGGGACGAGCAGCCCCACCGGAGGTGACGCTGACGGTTCCACTTCTCTGAATCCTTCCGGGAGAAGGGGTGGGCCGGTTCGTGACCCTGGTTAGAGAACCACGTCAACCCGTGATCATAGATCATGACCCTCTCTGAATCTGCAGCGAGAGAGCTCGCGCAGCTGCTCGACGGTGCCAGGGCCTGCGATCTCGCGCCCGAACTCGTGCGGCAAGCCCTCCAGGCCCTGATCAAGGCGGAGGCCAGTGCCGCCCTGGTGGCCGACCGGCATGAATGCACCAGCAAACGCCTGGGGTGCTGCAACGGCAGTCGTTAGCGCCTGCTGAGCACCCAGGCCGGGGACCTGATCCTACGCATCCCCCAGCCGTAAGGCTTCTGCAAAGCAGTGATTTAGAAGTGGCAGCTTCTTTCCTTCCCTTCTCGAACCCTGGCGACGCATTACCCAGGTTCTCTGGGCCGTGGTGATGGAGGCCTATGTCAGTGGAGTCTCAAGTAGCCTGGATCTCCAAGTAGCGGCATCACCTAACGTTTTCATAGATAAGTAACTGTAATTACTTGAATAAAATTAATAAATGTTAGGATTATAGTAAACTTTGCATGTGTTTCCACTATATTAAATGGAACAATATGGACCATGATTTTTCGCCATAACCAGTGCGAACAATGGCAAAGTTGTTTTTCCAGAGAGCAATGGCAAAGGCAGCTCGGGACGAAAGACTGCGAAAAGCTGAAGCTACTCGGGCGAGTCCGGTTTCCTGAAGGCTTTTGAGGCGAGGTTCGTTTCGCGCATGAGACGATGCAGATATTGCCGCTTTACGCCGGAGTCTCGGGCGGCCTGGGAAACATTGCCGCCGTGTCGCGCGAGGGCCCGGGCGATGTACTGGGTCTGGAACTCCTCGATCAGCCGGTCTTTGGCTTCCTTAAAGGGCATGGTGAAGATGTCGTCCAGGTGATGAGCGGGGCCGGTCCGAGGAGGCGCGAGGGAGTCCGTGGGCAAGAGGTCTTCCTCAAGCAGGATGTCGCCCGTGGCCATGATCACGCCCCGTTCGATGACGTTTTCCAATTCCCGGATGTTGCCGGGCCAATCCCTCAGCAGCAAATGATCAAGCGCTTCCCCGGAAATCCCCTTAGCCTTTTTACCGTGAATAACACCGTATTTTTCGAGAAAGTGATGGGTCAGGACGGGGATATCTTCCATCCTCTCCCGTAGTGGAGGGATATGAATGTTGATCACGTTCAAGCGGTAGAAGAGGTCCTCGCGAAATTGTCCGTTCTTGATTTGTTCCTGTAGATTTTGATTGGTGGCGGCGATAAAGCGGATATCCCCCTTCCGAAGGGTGTTGCTGCCGACCGCTTTGTATTCCCCCTCCTGGATCAGGCGCAAAAGCTTTACCTGCATCGCCACACTCAGGTCACCGATCTCATCCAGAAAAAGCGTCCCGCCGTTGGCCTCCTCGACCAGGCCCTTCTTGTCGCGAATCGCTCCGGTAAAGGACCCCTTCACATGGCCGAAAAGCTCGCTTTCGATAAGGGTTTCGGGAATGGTGCTGCAGTCGATGGGAATGAACGGCCTCGCTTTTCTGAGGCTGTGAACATGCACGGCTCGCGCCACCAATTCCTTGCCGGTCCCGCTTTCTCCGGTGATCAGCACGGTCGCCGAAGTTTTGGCGATGCGGTCGATCTGCCCATGCAGTCGCTCCATGGCCGCGCTGCCTCCAAGGAGTGCAGGAAATTGCGGCTTCCCATCGAGCTTTTCCCGGAGATAACCGTTTTCCTTCTGAAGCCGTTGCCAGTTGATGGCCTTTTCCACGACGTGCAGGATTATTTCTTTGCGAAAGGGCTTGGTGATATAATCATATGCTCCTTTGCGGGTGGCCTCGATCGCTGACTCGATGCTGCCGTAGGCGGTCATGATGATCACGGCGGTGGTTTCATCCTTCTGCTTGACCATCTCCAGGATTTGGATGCCGTTACACTGGGGCATCTTAAGGTCCGTGATGACCACCTCATAGTTGTTTCTCTTTAACAAGTCAGGTACTTGTAGGGGATCATCGGTGATCGTGATGGAGTGAGCCATTTTGCCCGACAAGATCCGTTCCAGAAGGGCCAGCATGTCCTTTTCATCATCGACGATGAGGATTTTTCCCGACATCTTTGCCTCCCATATTGGATTGGTTCGCTTCCTCGGCTATTCTGACCCCGAGCCAAAGGGTAAGTACACCGGATGGGCATTTGCATTTTTTTTTCACCACGAAGAGCACGAAGAAGAGCAGAGAGATTGTTGTGAGAGCATTCCTTCGTGCCCTTCGTGCTCTTCGTGGTGAAAAAAGTGTCTTATTCTTGAGCGCCGCACAAATGGGTGTCCATTATCCGCCCGTCATGCCCGCGAAAGCGGGCATCCAGGCATTTCTTCTGGATTCCCGCCAAAAACACGGCGGGAATGACGCAGTGGGATTAAGGTCACTTTATTCTGCGGAGCTGTACTGAGTCAATAAGAATGTCACCTAAAAGTTTCACTGGGGACGAGGGGGCTCATGTCGTCCTATGGTTGAGGAGGGGAAGGATTGAGATTAGGCCACTCAAGGCAACCTCCATCTTTTTCACGGTGCCAGGCAATTAATAATCATCCGGGAATGACGAACGGAAGACTTGGTTGGACAGATATTTCTTGCCTGAGGACTCCAACGAGGAAGACCGCAAGATGATCGCCAAAGAGCGCGCAGAGCTACATAAAGTAACTAAGGTTGTGGCAGTCATTGCTGTGCTTCTTCTGTTGGGGACCGGCTATCTGGGGTTTGCGACGATCCGGCAAATGAGGGGGCTCATCGAGGGTCAGTTCAACGAGGAGCAACTGGTTCTGGCAAGGGCCACTGCACAGCGGATCGAGGCCAATATCCAGACGGCCATTACCGATCTGATCCTGTTAAATTCCTTGCCCGCCGTCCAGTATTGTGATCCAGAGTCCTATGAAATTCTCCTGCTCTCAACCCTGCCGGTGCTGAATCGGGACAACCTGGTGGAAATCCGGCGCGTCGATCGCGACGGACGCACGCTGTTTGTCGCCAACGATCAAGGCATCGGGATAAGACACCTGAGTCTCGCTCAAAACGAGGCGGGCGCCTACTTGTCCTGGGCCTCCGACGTCAGTAACCGGGGAAGAACCATGGGGACAGCACTGCGGTCGAAGGATCCGGCCTTCGAGAGAAGACAGCTCGTTATGGATTTGATCATTCCAACCTACGAAGATTCGAGCAGCAGCCTGCACCCTCAGCCGTCTCACGGTTTTGCCGGGTATTTGAAAGCGACCCTTGATGTCAGCAGGCTCCTGCTCCAGATCGTCCCGGCGATCCGTTCGGGAAAGAGCGGGTACGCATGGGTCCTGGATTCATCGGGTATTTTCCTGTACCACCCGGAAAGCAGCTTCGTCGGAGAAAACGCTTTCGATGTTCGCAGCAACCGCAATCCCCAAATTTCCTTCGCGCAGATCAACGAGATCCAACGCAATGAGATGATGAAAGGCAAAGAAGGCACCGGGAGATATTTATCGGGTTGGCACCGCGAGGTGATCGAACCCATGGAAAAATTCATTGCCTACGCCCCGGTCCGAATTCAGGGGCCCTATCTGGACTATGTCTGGTCGGTAGCGGTTGTTGCCCCGGCTGAAGAGGTCGAAGGGATCATCATTTCCGTCTATGGCAGACAAATTTTTCTGGAAGGTCTGGTCCTTTTTCTCATCCTCCTGGGGGGCGGTGTTGTCGTACTTCACGCCATGCGATGGTCGAACGCCCTCGAAGAGGAGGTGGCAGCCAAGGTCAATGATCTTCATTGGTACGCGAACGAACTGGAAACTTTTGGAGCACGATTTCGAGCGCTTGCGGAGAATACCGAGGACCTGGTGTTCACTCTGGATGGAGAAGGCATTGTCAAGACGATGAACCAGTACATGTCGAGGCTTTTCGGTGTAAGCACCGATGATTTGGCCGGTCAGAGCCTTTACTGCCTCCTGCCTTTTGATCAAACGGAAGACCAGTTGCAGCTCATCAACCAGGTGCTGCGGTCGAGGAAGGGGCAGAGCACGGAAACCGTGTTCAGGATTCATGACCAGGATTTCTGGTTCAAAATCCAATACCTTCCGGTGCGGGATGAAGGGAGTGGTGAAGACTACGTTCTCGCCATAGGCCGGGATGTAACGGAGCGCAAAAGCCTGGAAAGGCAACTGATCAACACCGAGAAACTGGCTTCGCTTGGGACCCTGGCGGCGGGAGTGGCGCACGAGATCAACAACCCCCTCGGGATCATGATGGGCTTTTGCGAACTGCTGCTCGAGAAAATAGAACCGGGCACCATGGAATACAATGACCTGAAAACCATCGAGAGGCATGGGTTGCACTGCAAGAGTATCATCGAAAGACTGCTCAGCTTTGCCCGCATCAGTGAGGAGACGGAAGCATTTTGCGATCTGAACGCGAGCGTTGAGGCGATTCTGGCTGTAGTCAAACATACCCTGACCATGAACAGCATCAAGTTGGTTTCTTCCTTTGCCGAAGGCCTGCCGATCGTGGGAATTGATTCGAAGGGGCTGCAACAGGTATTGCTGAATCTTATCAGCAATGCGATTCATGCCATTGACGGCCAGGGCGTGCTGCGGGTGGCGACGCGATGCGCAAGCGAGCCGGGCTGGTTGGAGATTGTGGTTGCCGACACTGGTTGTGGAATCAAAAAGGAATTTCTGCCGCGCATTTTCGATCCCTTTTTTACCACGAAGAAGGTGGGTGAAGGCACCGGGCTCGGTCTTTCGGTGAGCTATGGAATCGTCTCCCAATATGGCGGGTCAATAGAATGTGAAAGCTATACGGAAGCAGAAAGGCCGGGGAACTCCGGCACTGCCTTCACCATCCGCCTGCGGATCGGGGAGCCTTCCTGACGGAAACCTCCGCGATCCCCTTCCTTACCTGTGCCGTAAGACTGGGGCTTGTTGGCATAATCCTTGATAAAAGAAGTTCGGCCTTAATTGCTCACTGGTCACTGGTCACTAGTCACTGATCACTGTTCACTGACGTTCTCCATGGTGGAGGCAGGGTGCTCACAATGTCCGAGATGTGCCGAAAGAATATTCTGATTTTGGAAGCTGACCGAGATGTGAGTGAACTGTTTGCCAGAGCCATCGAAACTCGCAGGGACTGCAAGTGTTACCTGGCGGAAGGTGAAGAAGAGGCGGCCGACCTCATGCAGGAAATTTCCTTCGATCTTGCATTGCTCGACTTGGGAATTGCCATTGATGGCGATTTCAGGCTTCTAAAGAAAATCAGACGGAGGTTCCCCAAGCTCACCATCATTATCGCCGCCTACCTGCATCAAAAGGAAACCCTCAACAAAGCCCTCGCGCTCGGGGCTCATGGCCATATATTCAAGCCGATCAAATTGGAGCTATTCCGTAAGAAGATCGAAGAATTCTTCCTGATATGCCCCGCGGCGGTCCTCTCAGGCTGTAACCGGAAGGTTGACACACCTGTCACCTGAAAGTTTCATGTGCAGGTCGTCAGAGAGCTCGCGTGAGGCCATCCGGCTTGTCGCAACTTACGGTTGCAATCCGTAAAATCGTGGCATATATATTGCTCATGGTCATCGCTGATTTATGGATGAATGCTTTCTGAGCGGCAAACTCACACTCTCATACAGTTCCTCTTCCGGTACGAGTGCATCATTTCGGGTGGATGTTGGCATGGGTTTTGGTTGCGGGCGAGCATAAACTCAGCCGCTGCGGACATCGGGTGTAAGGCTCGACGAGCGTCTTGGCGAGCGGGTTCATCTCGTCCCGAAGAAATGTGATTTTCTAAAATATTCAAACAGTGGAAGGAGGGTGTTTTGTATGAAGGTGCTGGTAGCAACAGACGGGTCGGAACATTCCCTGAAGGCGGTGCGAAGAGGTTTGGAACTGGCAGAGCGAGAAGGGGTCGAGGTCACGTTGATGGCGGTTGCTCTTTACTCGAAGGAGGATTTGGATGAGATGCCCCTGAACATTCAGGAGAAACTCGACGCTCAGGCTGCAGAGACCCTGAAGAAAGCAAAGGCGCTCTTCGATGAAAAGGGAATCAAAGTCGAAACCGTCCTTCAAGCGGGCTATGTTCCCGCTAACAATATTATCAAGAAAGCAGAGGAAGGAAAATTCGACCGGATCCTTATGGGGAGCACCGGGATAAGTGGCTTCAAAAGGCTGCTCATTGGCAGCACCGCGGCAAAGGTCGTCGCCAATGCTCCGTGCACCGTCACGGTGATCAGGTGAAAGCTTCAGGAAACAAGCGGGACGCAGAAGGGGGTGACAGGCAGGCGGTGCGGTCGCCGCAGTGAGCCTTAATGGATAGTTTCTGAGTTGTGTTAAAATCGATGAAGATACGGGAGGTTATCGAACATGCGTAAATTATGGGCAAAAATACTTGGACTAGGGTCTCTGGTCGCTCTCTTTTTACCGGGGATCGCTTTGGCGGCGGGTGGCGGAGGCGCTGCTCCAATGGTCATCGTGAGTGACACCAGGAAGCTTGGCGGTCTTCTCGCCATGTGGGCCAACCTCTACAATGAGAGCCATCTCTATTTTACGATCGTCACGATCATCATCATTCCGTTGATTGGGGTAATCTTTGGCCTGTTGGCCGATCTGGTCATGAAACACATCGGGATTGATCTGGAGCATAGGGATCTGGCTGAACACTAATCTTTTTGGTTAATTGGGATCGCAATTTCAACAACATCAGGAGGTCTTTTATGGATTGGCTTTATGTTCTCATGCCTATTTCCGGTGTCACTATATTCTGGCCAGGCTTAATCATCCTGGGAATCGGTGTTGGCATCATCGGCGGCTTCTTTGGTATGGGTGGCGCCTGGATGGTGACCCCCGGTTTGAACATCCTTGGCTTCCCCATGGCTTTCGCCATCGGCACGGACATCGCTCACATGGCTGGAAAATCGCTCATCTCCACCATGCGCCACGGCAAGTTCGGGAATGTCGACTATAAACTAGGCTTCATTATGGTTATCGGCACCATTGTTGGATTTGAAGCCGGCGCGCAGATGATTATGTGGCTGGAGCGCATTGGCCAGGTCAACATGGTGGTGCGCTGGCTCTATATTATTCTGCTTATTTTAATCGCCTGGATGGTGTTCGCCGACGTAGCCAAAAGAAGGAAGAAGGAACGGGAAGCCGCAGCAGCCGGCGAGGAACTGGATAAGCTCGCTACCGGCCTCGAATGGCATAAGACTTTTCACAAAATTAAGATCCCCCCGATGGTGCATCTCAATGTGGCTGGAGTCTACTGCTCCGCCTGGCTGCCCATCGGGGTGAGTTTTATTACCGGCTGGCTCGCGGGTATCCTTGGCATCGGCGGCGGTCTCATCCGCATGCCCTCGCTGATCTATATTGTCGGCTGTCCAACTCACGTTGCGGTCGGCACCGACCTTTTTGAAGTCATGATCTCCGGACTCTACGGTGCGGCTACCTACACCTACAAGGGGCGTGTAGAACTCGTCGCCGCCATCATTATGCTCTGTGGCGCGGCCGTCGGCGCTCAGGTCGGAGCGGTCGCCACCAAATACATCAAGGGCTATGGCATCCGCATTGCCTTCGGTTGCGCGGTTATTGGCTGTATGCTCTCCGTGTTATTAAAGCTCATCCCCATGTATATCCCGGAAATAAAACCCGTTTGCGATGTTCTTGCGACCGTGGTCGTGCTGGGTGTGGTCAGTGCATTGTCGATCTACATCACTGTCAAAATGTTTCAGGGTGCTGCCAATGAAGTGCGGCAGAAGAAAGCAGCCATGGGACGATAATTGCCTTCGGCAGAGATGATCTGAGATTGTATTCTGAAAGAGAGGGAGAGAAATATGGCACTAAAACGTAGCTGGTTGATGACCCTTTTGATGGTCTTACCACTCGCCTTGGTGGTGAGTTGCAGCGAGTCCGGAAAGGTAGACCAGGGCCGAGTGGTCAAATTTGATAAGGATAAGTGGACGGCCACCATTATCCGAGACGTAAAGCATGATCCTCAAAACCCTGACTACAGTCATCTGCCGCCGCTGACTTACGCCCTGCCCAAAGACCCTATGGAAATGGGACCGGAGCCGAAGCCAGGAGGCCGCATGAACCTTGATACCAAGAACAAGAAAATTCGTATTTTTGATCCGACCACCCAGTACTTCAAGGACATTGACTACACGTTAATCGATCAAAAAGATAATGTGGGCAGAGAAGATCCTCTTGTCTTTGACAAGGATGAGAAAAAAGCCAAGAAATTCCCGGCGGTGGATAAGGAAAAAAAGACCATCTCCATCTATTCCGGCAGGCAGAAGATCCTGGTCACCTTCTCGCTCCCGGATCAGTATTTCAGCTATCCCGACAGCACCTGGGATGCCGGCGACGAAATCAGAGTCTATTATCATGAAGAAGGTAAGGCTCAGCGGTGCATGAACATCACCAAAACCGATATTTTCAGATAATCTGAGCAACGTTTGGCATGTCTGAAGGAGAATCGCCCCTGGAGTCTTGTCACATTGCCCGAGGGACGATTCTCCATTTTTGTTTTCCTGACGGGTTATTGGTTCGTCCGAACATAACTTGCTCTCATTTTGACCTTATTCCAAACCACGAAGATCACGAAGATCACTAAGAAATCACTTCGTGATCTTCGTGGTAAAAGAAGAAGTCTATTTTGGGACATTCCCAAGAAGCGTGGCTCTGAAGGAAGGATGCAAGCCCTCAATGAATTTTCGGCAAAAAGTCGCGGTGGCCATCCTGGATATCGCTGTCATTGCTGAGCTTTGCGTCAGCATGTATTTTGCCGCTCATGATCCCGACAACCTCACACCGGTCTTTCTGAAGAGTTTCCTAACCATGGTCATTCCGACGCTATTGCTGGGAAGAGTGGTGATCAAGAGGCTTGGATCGAAAGAACCTGATTCCCAGACATTTGATTAGGCTTATCAGAATGAGAAGAAATGACCCTGGATCGCGTCAATCGCTATAGAAGCATACTGGGTAAGGTTGCGGCTCTGCTGAGCATGTTTTTTTTTCTCTCCGTCCTTGATGCCGTGATATCCCACTTCGGACAGTCTCCCAATGACCTGGGCCTCCTTCCCGGAACGTCGGTGAAGGTCAATGGTCCCGCCAGGGATAACATCCGCGACATCCAAGAACTGGAATACGTTGCTAGTTCAGACCTTATCAATGTATCATTTGATGCCGTTCATACCGGTTTTTGGATGGGTGGGCGAATGTGGCGCGGGGTCGTCATGGTGAGCCCCAATGCCGCCCCTGGCGCCTACACCGCCACCGTCAGAAGCAAAGCCGAACCATCCGAAAAGCCGGTCACGGTTTTTCAAATCAGGGTCTACGGAGATGCCGCCGGTCTTCAGCAGAGCTCGGCTTCCATCATTCAGCGCTACACCGGCTATTCGGCCTGGTGGGCTGTCGCCTTTTGCTTGGCCTCGACGCTTCTGTTATTCGGAGTTGTCTATCTATTTTCGAACAAGAGAGAACAGTTGATGAGGCAGGAGGGTAGGGCCGATATCTACCGAATCACCAAAAAGGAAGATGGTGATGAGGTTTCTTTCAGCCTTGGGACCAGCGATGGCCTTCAGCTCGGCAGCCAGCTCTGCCTCCTGGACGAAGACGGAGTCCCCGTGGGAACTGTTGTCGTCAAAGAGATCTACGAGAACGACGCCATCGCCGTGTTGACGCTGGATTGTTGCGTCAAGCCCGGATACATGGTCGCGCTCCTTGCTTGATTGAAGCACTCATTGGACCTTGGTTTTTGCGGTTCCCAGTTTTGATTTGGCTTCCTCGAAGCCCTGGTCGGCGGCCTTCTGGTACCATTTTGATGCTTCGGTGCTGTCTTGCTGCACGCCGAGTCCTTGCTCGACCATGAGGCCAAGCTGGAACTGCGCTTTGGCAAGCCCCTGATCCGCCGCCTTGCGATACCATTTTAAGGCTTCGCTGTAATTTTGTGGAATGCCTTTCCCTTCCTTGTACAACATACCAAGGTTGTTTTGACCCCACGCATCGCCCTGATCAGCGGCTTTCTGGTACCAGCTCAAGGCCTCTGCGCCGTCCTGCCTTACCCCGAGCCCGTCCTCATACAGGATGCCGAGGTTGATCTGGGCCTTCGCAAATCCCTGATCCGCCGCCTTTCGAAACCATTTCCGGGCTTCGCTGTAATCCTGCGGCACCCCCTGCCCCTGTTGGTGTATCCAGCCGAGGGTGTTCTGGGCTTTGGCATCTCCCTGCTCGGCCAGCGGCCTCAATTCCTTGAGTGCCGCTTCGTAGTTGGCTTGTTTGTACGCGGCCATTGCAGACTCATAATCTGCCCAGCCTGTCGCCGTCAGAGAAAGAAGAAAAAACAGGGCCACAAGGATGTGCTTCATGATCAGTCTCCTTTTGCAGTAAGAATCCCATTCTTCAAGATCAAAACTTCTGCTCTCCTTCGACATTCTGTGCCCCCCTCCCCGCGTCCCCGCGTCCCGCGTGTCCCTATCTCCCCCTCCCCAGGACTTTGCGGATGGCTTCGGCAAGGCCCTTAAGGCTGGCGGGTTTCATGATGAACGCGGAAATGCCCTGCTTCCTTGCTCCTTCCTCGTTGATCCTTTCGCTGAAACCAGTACAGAGAATAATCGGAATATCACCTCGGATTTGCACAAGCTCGTGGGCAAGATCGGCGCCCGTCATTTCCGGCATGGTATAGTCCGTGATCACCAGATCGAATTGCTCCGGCTGCTCGCGGAACATGAGGAGCGCTTGAGCGCTGCTGGTTGTCGCCGTAACCTGATATCCGAGATATTCCAGCATCCGCTCGATGGCCTCGATCAATACGGCCTCATCATCGACCAGTAAGATCCTCTCGCTCCCCGTAGGAATCGCAGCAGGGCTATCTTCTTCATGTGCGTCGCCGCTTACCAGCCTGGGGAGGTAAATGTGAAAAGAGCTCCCCTTACCCGGCTCGCTGGTGGCCGTGATTGATCCCTTGTGGCTTTTGACAATGCCGTGGACCACGGCCAGTCCTAACCCCGATCCCGAGGTCGGCCCTTTGGTCGTGAAATAGGGATCGAAGATGCGGTCGAGGGTTGCCTGGTCCATTCCGTGGCCCGTATCCGCAACAATCAGTTTCAGGTACTTCCCTGGACTCAGTTCCGGAAATTTGTCAACGTCCGAAGGGTGGAAGTCCACAGGAGAAAGTCTTACCCGCAGAACCCCCCCTTTCTCACGCATGGCGTAAGCTGCGTTGGTGGCCAGATTCATCAACATCTGATGGATCTGGGTGGGATCTGCCAAAATCACCCCATGGTCTTGCGGCAGGTCGATTTCCTGGCGGACCTCAATCGTCGTCGGCAATGTGGATCGAAGGAGTTTAAGGGCTTCCTTAACGACCGGGACAATTTGCAGCGGTTTTCGTTCCTGGTCACCGCTGCGGCTGAAGGTAAGGATCTGTTTCACCAGATCCTTGGCCCGATGGGCTGCCTTCACGACCTCATGGATGCTCTTCTGCTCGGGAGAGTCCTTGCCAAGCTTCAAGCCGGTGATCTCGGCGTAACCCATGATGATTCCAAGAATGTTGTTGAAGTCGTGGGCGATGCCTCCAGCGAGAGTCCCGATGGCCTCCATTTTTTGCGCCTGGCGAAGCTGGGCTTCGAGTTTGTTCCTTTCCTCTTCAGCCCGTTTACGCCAGGTAATGTCGCGGATAATACTCAGGAGGACGGGTTCTCCCCCGGCTTCAACGCCGCGTGAGCTGACCTCCACGGGGAAGACGCTGCCGTCTTTGCGGACATGCTCCGTCTCGATGGCGAATCCCTCGGCAAATGCGCGGGCAATCAGGTCTTCGGTCAAATGCCGGATATGAGGGGCGCGCAGATCGTGGATGCCTGAAGCGAGCATCTCCTCCCGCTCGTACCCATACGTTCGAAGAGCCGCCTCATTGGCTTCGAGGATGCGGCCGTCGCGGCCAATGAAGAGGATCATTTCAAGGGCGTGTTTCGAGAGCAGTTCATAGCGTTTCCACACCTCTTCCGCCTCCTTGCGTTCGGTGATGTCGACAACTCGTCCCTCATAGCAGGAGATGTTGCCCTTTTCGTCATAGACGGCACGGGCGTTGATGGAGGTCCAGAGGATGCGGCCATCCTTTATCCTTTGCCTGGCTTGGAACTCCTTCACCTCTCCGCGTTTCACCATCAATCGCTCAAATCCGCGGCGGTCTTCAGGATTTACATACAGTTGATCTGCGATGGAATGAACCGAAGAGATCATCTCCTCCGGAGATGAATAACCGTACATTCTCGCCAGGGCGGGATTGGCCAGAAGAACACCTCCATCAGACGTGGTCTGGAAGATGCCTTCCATGGCGTTCTCGAAAAGATTGCGATACCGTTTCTCGGCTTCACGCAGGGCTTCCTCGGTGCGCTTAAAGTTGGTGATGTCGCTCATCGTGACGCGACATAAGGGCGCTCCACTCTCCCGGTCCTGCCCCAGGCTCGCTTCGAAACGTGTCCAGAATGGAGCGCCTTCCTGGGACACCAAGCACAGTTCCCACACCTGCGACTCACCCGTTTCGAAGAGCTGCCTGCGGTGCCTGTAGTAAATGTCCTGATCTTCGGCGACGATGAATCGCGTCAACCGCTGCTTGACCAGGGCGCCTCTCGGCACCCCCAACAGGGTGGCGGCGGTAAGATTCGCTTCCAGGATCAGCCCCTGCTCGCTCAAGGTAACGTAGCCCACCGGGGCCAAGTCGTAGAGGTCAGAATAACGTGCCCGCGACGCTTCGAGAGCCTCCTGCGCGCGCCGCAGTTCCTCGTTCTGCATCTCCAGTTCTATCCGATGCACACGCAATTCGTGGACGAGATGCCTGGCCTCCTCGAGTGAGAGCGTCTCCAGGTTTGGAGTTTCGATGGCCCCGGCTCTTTCCTCCGCCTGCTTGCACAGAGCCTGCCCGGAGTCAATGGGGGGGTCCTGCCCTGAGCCCGCTTGCGATAAGTCTGGCGAATTCCTCGCGCGGTCGGAGGAATCGTTTCGCGCGTCATTCCCGATGGTCATTTTATGCCTCCATTGACGTCACAGCGAAGGAGTGACAATCGAACCGCAGAATATCGAACAAGGTAATTTCTCAATAAATGCTGGTCCACGATTCTGGATTCGGGCTTCAGCCCATGCGTGTCAACGTGAGTATTTTCTATGTTCTACTGAATGCATACAGAACCGAGAAAACTTCCGAACGTCATTCCCGCCGAATGACGTCATGGGATTATGGTCACCGTATTCTGTGGAACTTTACTGAGTACAGCGCCGCACAAATGGGCCCTAATCCAGTTTGTATCCTTTCTCGACAAAGAGCTTCAAGCAGGCGTCAACCACCTCGGCATCATAAAGAATGCCCTGGTTCATGGTAATCTCCTCTAATGCTCGATCAATACCCAGGGCTGGCCGGTATGGCCGATCAGTGCCCATTGACTCGACGACATCAGCAACAGCAATGATTCTGGCTTCAAGAAGAATATCCTTGCCGGGGAGACCCTGAGGGTAGCCGGAGCCGTCCAATCGTTCATGGTGTTGAAGCCCGATTTGGGCAATAGGCCATGGGAATTCCACCTTGTTCAAGATATCGTAGGTTGTTTGGGCGTGATCCTTAACGAGATTGATTTCGGTCTCTTTGAGCTTCGTTGGCTTCGTGAGGATCTCGGCAGGCACCGAGAGCTTCCCGATATCATGAACCAGGGCGGCCATCCGGATGGTATCGACCATGGCGCTGGATAGCCCCATCTCCGTGGCAATGGCGCAGGCGAGAGTGGCCACCCGGCGCTGATGGCCTGCCGTATAAGGGTCCTTCATTTCGAGTGCGGAAGCCAGAGCATCAAGCGTTTCTTCCAAAATGACCTGCAAACGCCTGATATTTTGATTTTCCCTCTCAATCCTTCCCAGCTTCGCCTCCAGTTCGGTCAGTTGGAAAGGTTTAGTGATAAAGTCCGTAGCACCGGCAGAAATAACATCCGTGTAGGAATACTCCGGGGCATAGCCGGTCATGATAATGAAGTCGAGCTGTGGGAAGGTTTCCCGCGCCTCGCGCATCAATTCGAGGCCATCTTTGCCGTGCATTCTAATGTCTGAGACCACCAGGTCGAAGCGTCCGTGAGAAAGCATGTCAAGAGCCTCGAACGCATCGGAGGCAACTTCGCAGGTATAGCCCCAGGTCAAAAGAATCTCCGCCAACAGCTCCCGATACGGTTTTTCATCATCGACGACCAGAATACGCTTTATCAGCCGATCACTCATGGACTCAGGCTCCCGGCCCTCATATTATCAGTGGAATGGGCGTATGGGGGTTAAAAAAATCCACTTGCCGATATTCAATTACTCCCGCTGACTTCTGCGGCTGATCCTGGCAGGCCGCAAGCGAGAGAATGCACACCACGAAGAATCCCAGCCATCGTAAAGCGTCGGCAACTATCCTAACTCTCCTGTCATATTCTCCCATGTTTTCCTCGGGGCCAATGAGACCTTGTCAGGCTTACGGTTTGCCTACTCGAGGTTGTAATTCCCTTGCAGAAAGGCATTGGCGATAGTCTCTACGGCCGCTTCACTGCGCATCAGCATGTCCATCTGTCGGGTGAATTGCAGCAACCGGCCCATCAGGTCCAGCTTCTCCGCAATCACCGCGCATTCGTATTTCTGAAAGCGAGCATTCACACGGTCTCCCGTGACCTCAACGGTAAACCCGAGCTCCTCCAAAATCCGGCCGATAGACCGAGCGCGACGGTTCCTCCTGATATCGTCTGCGGCGCCGCCCTTAAAAGAGAAGGTGATGTAATTATTGTTTATGGTCTGGCCGCAATAAGAATCCAGAATGGCGTAGTGATAGCCCACACGGGAACTCAAATTAAGATACTTGTCCGAGATGACGGCATAACTGCGGTCACCAAAGCGTTCTCCCCCATGGCCCGGGGCCAGCATCTGTTCGCTCATCACGGAGAAGAAGCCTTTGAGCTCGACCGGGCGTGGATTCATATAGCGTACGCCTTCATGGAGCATGCCCTTGAGGAGGGCCTTGAAAGGCGCGGACGCCACCTTTTCCACGGTGACCCTGCGGACGCCATCGCGGGTGTCCTTGAGGCCTCCTCCGAGATCGATGATGCAAAGATCCAGGGGGATGGGGGCGCTCAAACTCACGCTGCAGCCACGAACATCTGAAACCTGATCGCTGATCTGAAACATATGTTGATAAGAAAGCTCATGAACCAGCCTCATGATATCGTGAAGGGTCCGGCAGTTCTCAGGGATGAAATCAGGAGACTTGGGGTCGGTGAGGTGCAACGGGACGGTCAGCTCCGCGATGTGAGCAAGGGCTTGATAAACCGGCGTTTCCTTCAGACTGGATTGCCTGGTAACCTGGAGTCGCAGCAACTCCGGCACCTCCCCCTGATAGACTCTTCCTGAATAAGCATCCACAGTGATTTCTACGCCACTGGGAATGGTTGTGGTGGCCACCTTGGCATCCAGGATGGTCGGTACCGAAAACTCCCTCGCAAGCGATGCCATATGCCCGCTCACACTTCCGGAATCGGTGAGGATCGCCTGCGCCTTCTGCATCACCAAAACAAATTTGGGGGAAGAATGTTTGGCGATTAGTACGGCGCCGTCAGGGAAATTCGCAAGATCTTCGTCGGAATCTACCCGAAAGGCCAATCCGCAGCCGACACCCGGACAGGCAATCGCACCTCCTTCGATCAACAGGGGATATTGAGGCAGCAGGGGGATCGGAGTGATTTCGCCTTCCCCTGCAGGATTTTTCAGGTGCAGTGGTCGCGTTTGCAGAATAATGATGCGGCCTTGTTTGTCGAGCGCCCATTCGGTGTCCTGGGGGTGTCCATAATGCTTTTCGAGTCTCAGAGAGTAGCCCGCGAGGGTTTTTATCTGCTCCGTCGACAGGCAGGGGCGTCCACGATCTTCTTCCGGCACCGGGATTTCCAGGAGTCCTCCATCGGGGTTGCTAACCAACTGGACGGGCTTGAGAGCGATCTTGGGTTCCAGGATGGTCAGGTTGTCGTCCTTTTCAACCCGGTAGGTGTCCGGAGTAATGACGCCGTCTACGGCATACGGTCCCAGGCCCCACACCGCGTTGATAATAACGTTGTCCTGGAGGAGATTGAAAGGATGGTGCGAATAGGCGACCCCGCTTGCTACCGAATCCACCATCTGCAAACAGGCCACACTCATTGCCACGTCTTCATCGCGAATGCCCTTGTTGAGTCGATACGAAACGGCGCGCGGGGTATAAAGGCTGGCAAGAACGTATTTGTAAGTCTGAATGATTTTGTCACGCGGCACATTGAGTACTGACAGGTACTGGCCGGCGTACGAGAGTTCACTGTCCTCCCCAATCGCGCTGCTGCGCAAAGAGACCTGGGACGAGAAGTCTTCCGCACCGCTCTTTTTGATACGTTCGATCATCGCGTCGTAAGCCGAAAGGATGGCTTCTCTCAGTTGTTCGGGAAGGGGCGCTGCAATAATCAGCCGCTGGATTTCTTCGATGACATTGTTGACCGTCTCCGGATGATTTGGGTCGATTTCCATCTTCCATTTGTTGATCTCGTCAATCAGATCGTTCTCTCTGAGGAACCGGCCAAACGCATGCGTTGTGATGGCGAACCCTTCCGGTATGGGGAGATTAACCCGGGTGAGGACTTCGCCGAGATTGGCGCTCTTGCCGCCCACCCAGTCCACCATTTCCCGATTGATCTGGGAGTAGGGGAGGATCAATTCGGTGAACGATTCCTCCTTGCGCCTCTCGATCTCCGCTTTCATCCTGGCGTTAATGCTTTCCAGAACCTTTACAAGATCGGGATATCTATTGTTCGAGATAGCGTTCAGGCTCTGAATCATGCGCATGGCGTGAAACACCGAGCGCGCCGACTGGGACCTGATGTAAGCCATCCCGAAAACCTGATGACCCTTCAATTTTTCCTCTATGTCACTGAGAATTTTCGATAGTTCGCCATTGGAATCGAGCAATTCCTTAAATCGTTCATATTTGACGCGGAAGAGTTCATCCGCTTGATCCCTGGAAGGTTTCTGCGACCTGGGTTTAAACCATTTAAACGGGTTAAAATGCTCGAGCATCGGTGCTCATTCCTCCGAATTCACCATAATTGAGTTTGGCGCGCAAGGCTTTGATGGCGCTGGGGACACGGGCGACATCGCTAGCAAATTATTAAAACACAAAATAAGGCCCGATGTGAATCGGGAAATAGCCACTCCATCAATATACCGACTTTTTATATACGCTCTAAGAGATGGCGGCACGGTATGCCAAATGACTTGATGCTGCGGACTTGAATGGAGTATCATTCATTGCATGGTGGATCATTCCGGCGTTGACTTCATCTGGTGGTAATCGAGCCATCGTTGTCTCATGTGAAACGGGGGGTAAAGGGATGCAGATAAATGAGTTCATGACCACAAAAGTAGAATCAATTGATGCCGATCGGTCCGTGTATGACGCGGTGGAGATCATGGTGGACCAGCACCTTCGTTCGTTGGCCGTCAAGGGGACGGGAAAATCCGGGAAAACTTCCATTGATGGGGTGGTGACGGCGAGGGATATTGTTTTCAAGGTGCTTGCCAAGGGGATCAATCCCAGGAATGTCAAAGTCTCGGAAATCGCGTCACGACCCATAGTCTGTATTGAACAACAGAGGGACGTTGAGGACGCCGCAGCACTCATGGAAAAGTCAAACATAGCCAGACTTTTCGTCTGTGATGAGGGGAAGGTGATCGGGGTCATTTCTCTGCTTGATATCATGGCTGCCGAGTTGATCACCAGAGCGAGGGGAAGCCATGATTCTTGAAAGAATCTTGCAGTTTGGCAAGAAGGAGCGAGAGGTCACGGAAGATATGAGAAGACATATTCAGCTCCTCTGCGACGCCTGCAATACCTTCAAAACGGCCATGGAGAAACAGGATAGGAACCTCATGCGTGAGGTGATCGATTTGGAGCGTCAAGGTGATTCGGTAAGGAGAGACGTGATTTCACACATTTATGAAGGAGCCTTTCTGCCCTACCTGCGCCCGGATCTCTGCAAGTTCGTGGAAGTTGTGGACGAAGTCTTCGATCTCCTTAAAGATACAGCCTCCTGTTACCTGGATACCGATCTGCCTGAACCCTTGCGAAACGACTGCGTCAGGGTGGCACTCCTGAATTTCCGCATGTGCGAGATGTTGTTAATCACTTTTGAAGCCATGCTGGAGGGCCGGGACCTGCGTGAGAAAACCCTTGCAATAAGAATTTATGAGAAGAAAATTGATGACATGAAGTTTGATATCTTCAGTCAGGCCCAGGAGGTGGGGGTGACTGACTTCTGGTCGGGAAAGATGTTGTCCGATCTGATCTCAGGACTGACCTCGATCAGCGATATGATTGAAGATGCTAGTGATCATCTTCAGATCCTCAATCTCAGCACCCGGTAGACGGATTTCGGATGTCGGATTTCGGAATGCGGATTGTGGGTCCGGAATGCCAGGAATAGCTGAAACACCTGCTGTTTTCTTATGGATTGCGTATGGGGGGAAAGAACCTTTGCCATTTTGATATCCGGCCAATGAGGATGATTTGAAGCATGTGGATGGTGTCGAGCGGTCTTCTTCTCGGTTGGAGCCTTGGCGCCAACCACACCGCAAATGTATTCGGCACGGGGGTTGCGACCGGGACGGTCAGTTATCGCGCGGCGATCACGTTGACGGCGATTTTTGTAATATTGGGCGCTTTGCTTGAGGGCCCCAAGTGCATGAGAACCGTCGGCGCCCTTTCCCGCCTGACTCCGATCGATGCCTTCTACTGTGCCCTGGCCGCCGCCATTATGATGAGCCTTCTCACCTTTCTCTCCTTTCCTGGTTCCGCCTCTCAGGCCGTCATTGGAGCCGTCATCGGCGCCGGCATCTTTTCAGGATCGGCGGATTTCTCGAAGCTTTACAAGATTGTCGCGTGTTGGGTTTGCACGCCATTTTTTGCCATCCTTGCCAGCTATACTCTTTACCGTCTTCTGGGGTGGCTTCTTGATAAGGCTACGACCAACATCACCCAGCGCAACCTGATTTACACGGTAGGGACCGTTCTCACGGGGTGCTATGGGGCTTATTGTCTGGGTTCCAATAATGTGGCCAACGTCACCGGTGTCTACGTTGGCGCCCACATCCTGACGGCTGAGGCGGCATCCCTCATCGGAGCGTTGAGTATCGCCAGTGGCGTGCTCACTTACAGCAAAAAAGTGATGGTGACGATCGGCAGGGGCATCGCTCCCCTGGATCCTTTTTCCGCCCTTGTGGCTGTGCTTGCCGGAGCAATCACCATTCACGTCTTTACCCAGGTGGGGGTGCCGGTATCTTCTTCCCAGGCCATCGTCGGGGCAGTGGTGGGCATCGGCATCGCCGGCGATGTCCAAACCGTGAGTCGCAGAATGCTCACCAAGATTGGTGTGGGCTGGATTGCAGCACCTCCTTCAGCAGCACTCCTGGCGTACCTTTTTGTTCGATTCGACCGCCTGGAGACGCTAACCACGTTCCTCCGGCACCTTTCGCTGACCTTTGGGAATGCCCTGTGGTAAAACTGACCGCATGGGAGGGGGCTATGAGAAGACTGAGCCGCGTATGGAAATTTTACATTATCTCTACTTCTGTGTTCGTGATTCTGGTAACGGTGACGGGTTTTGTCCTTCAGATGCAATTGAAGAAGAAACTGAAGACCCAACTTGAAGAACGGGTTTTCACCCTGACAAACGTCCTGGCAATGGTGCTGCCCGAGACTGCGGACCCTGTCATTCTTAGTCCGTGGTGTCGGCAATACGAGGATGCGGCAGAGGTGCGCATCACCGTGATTGCAGAAGACGGGCTAGTGGTTGGCGATTCGAGCGAGGATGCCATTGTTGGTGAGAACCATCTGGACCGGCCCGAAGTCCGCAAGGCTATCGCTACGGGGAAGGCAACAGCCGTTCGGTTCAGTGAAACGCTCGGTGTCGAACTGTTTTATGCGGCAGTATTCTTTAAAGATAAGGGTAAGATTATCCGGCTGGCTTTACCGATGACGGAGGTAAAAACCATTGAGAATGAGGTGATGATTTTTTTTATGCTGACACTTTATCTCATTCCCGTTTTGGCTATAGTCATTTCCTTTCTCTTCACCCGTTATGCAGCCTCGGAACGTCCCGAGTTCACGGGAGGTCCGGGGTTCAGGCAAAAGCTCTCCACGAAGTCACACGAAGCAATACCAAGTCACACGAAAGAGTGATGAAATTATTTGTTGTCATTCGTGTGCCTTCGTATCTTTTCTTTGTGTGTCTTCGTGGATAAAAATTGTGGCAGGAAAGAGCACCCTGATGGGAACACAAGCTGGTGATGTGGGCACGGTGGTTGCGGCCCAGGCGGCACTCGACGGCAGTGCAAAGCTTTCCTGGCACCGGCGCTTGTTGCCCTTTCTCGGTCCAGCTTTTGTCGCGGCGGTGGCTTACATCGACCCTGGGAATTTTGCGACCAACATCCAAGGGGGCTCGCAATTCGGGTACACGCTGTTGTGGGTTGTCGTGGTCAGCAACCTCATGGCAATGCTGGTGCAGGTGCTGTCAGCCAAACTCGGGATCGCCTCCGGTTTGAACCTCGCGGAAGTTTGTCGGGAGCGCTTCCCCACACCGGTTGTCTGGACCATGTGGGTGCTCATGGAGGCGGTGGCGATGGCCACGGACCTCGCTGAATTCCTGGGAGCAGCACTCGGTTTCTACCTCTTGTTTCACATCCCGCTCCTGTGGGCTGGTCTGCTGACTGCGGTGGTTACTTTTCTTATTCTTGGACTCGAACGGTATGGATTTCGCCCGCTCGAAATCGTCATCAGCCTGCTGCTGGGAGTGGTTGCCTGCAGTTACCTGGTTGAAACCGTGCTGGGTCGGCACAACTGGGGCGAAATCACTCATGCGGTTCTGGTCCCGCGCTTTGCGGGATCGGAGAGTGTGCTGCTGGCCGCCGGCATACTGGGGGCGACAGTCATGCCTCATGTGATCTTTCTGCACTCGGCTCTAACCCAGGGGCGCATCGTGGTGCGCGATCCGGCGAAATTGAAAAAGCTCTTTCGCTTCGAAGTCATTGACGTGGCCATGGCCATGTGTGTGGCCGGTGCGGTGAACGCGGCGATGCTGATGATGGCGGCGTCAACCTTTTTCGCGCAAGGTTTGCATGAGGTGGGAACCATTGAGGAGGCTTATCGAACTCTTGAGCCTCTGCTGGGGCGAGCCGCAAGCCAGGTTTTTGCCATTTCCCTGCTGGCTTCCGGTCTATCCTCCTCTGCTGTGGGCACCATGGCCGGACAGGTGATCATGCAAGGATTTCTGCATTTTCACATTCCCGTCTGGATGCGTCGCGCCATCACCATGTTGCCCTCGCTGGTTGTTATTGCGGTGGGGTTGGATCCCACACGCACTTTGGTGATCAGTCAGGTGGTGCTGAGCTTTGGGTTGCCGTTTGCGGTAATTCCCCTCGTGATGTTCACGCGCAATCCCGAGATTATGGGGTCGCTCGTGAATCGGCGTGCAACAACTGCGGTGGCGACCGTTGTCGCCGGTTTGATCATCTGTCTGAATCTATACTTACTCTATACTCTCGTGTTCT
>JADGQM010000439.1 GCA_017881795.1 Syntrophobacteraceae bacterium | reverse complement strand
GGATGATGAAGAAGCTCTACAGCTGAAACCGGTCGCTGAACCAGAACGTGGTTTCCACTGCCTTAAAATTAGGGATCAGACTTGCGATAGGATCAGGTCTTGTATTTCGACATTACCTGGGCAAAAGGGGGCCAGCCCTGGGGAAAGAAGGGGTCAACCCGAGACACTCGACAGATAGATCGAACGAATACTTATTGAGAATGCAACTGGGCAATATACAAACCGCGAATGTCCAGACTTGCCCCATCTGTTGCTTCGAAAGACTCAGCATAATCAAGGATACTGGGGAGGGTCTTTTTTATGGAACTATTGAAAGCCATTCAATCCAGAAGAAGCATACGAAACTTTAAAAGCGACCCGGTGCCGGATCATTTAATAAAGGAACTGTTGGAAGCTGCAAGACTGGCGCCGTCAGGCTCCAATCTGCAGGCGACCCGGTTTGTTGTCATTAAAAGCCAGGGGGAACGGATGAAATTGAAAGAATGCACTCCACTGCCCTTTGTCGCACACGCACCCGTTGTCATTGCATGTTGCATCGACAAAGGGGCTATAGCCAATACCATGGCGAGATATAAGGAATTAATGGAAGCGCAGGCTTTTGTTGGTACTCCGCTTGCCGATGATGCGACGTTGATCGAGGCCTATGCGAAGAGGCGAAGCAGTATAGATCAGGCCACCATAAAGGCTTATCTGACGTTGAATGCAGCTATCGCCATCGAGCATATTGCTTTGCGCGCGGTGGATTTAGGGCTGGGGAGTTGCTGGATCATGATGTTTGACAGCGCAAAGACAAAGAGCGTGCTGGAACTTGATGATCGATACGACGTGGTTGCTTTGTTGCCCATTGGTTATCCGGATCAATCCCCGGCAGCAAGACCCAGAGTGCCGCTTGAGGAATTGGTCATAAAAGAAGTGTAGTGAAACTTGCATCCCTGCGATAAAGGCAGATGCAATGACAAGCATATCAAAGTGAGAGATACCCATCAGGCGCCAGACTGGTTGCCAGCATTATCATGTTTATATCGCGATGCCCCGTCCAGCTGCTCCCTTGCCTGTTTGCGGGATCAAGCCAATACGTCTCAATAATGTCACTTAGAGGTGCATACCTCATCAGGCCTTCAGTCCGCGAATGCAGACGTTTTTTCATTTTGAAATCGCGTGGAGTATGCTCGATCAGCCCCGGTAATTTCTCAATTGCGTGCAATCCGATAGACAAGCCCAACTCCCGAAATGCGAGCCGGTAATCAGCAGGAAGCTTCAACGAATTTCTCCTTTCATAGGTTTGCAAGCCCATCAGGGAAGAATCCAATAGAACATCCAGAAGGTCAACCTGTTCAACCCCTTCGTTTATGATCAATTGAGCCAGTTTGTAAGCGGAACTCAGGAGTTCGCCAATTCCAAGGGGGTCATCCGTCGCCCAGCTTTTTCCTTTGCATATCTTGGCCATGTCTGTAATTTCCGCGCTGAGGTCGAGCATTGGGGATTTCTCAGAATATTTGGCTGCCGTCGCCTGAAGTTGGAGGTACGTAATGAATCCGTCGAGAGGATCGTGCTGCCCCATCGAGGATACAAGCGGATGCGAGAGGTCAATGCTCATTTTCCAGTACATGCGTTTCTGATCACCGAACGACGGAACATAGGTGAAGCGGGCATGCGCCGATTTCGCAAGCTCGATGGCCCACCGGGTGTACGCTGAATCCCCCGTGGCCCGGGCCACCTGATTGAGCGCGTGCATCCATTTCGTCAGGTAGTGATAGTATTGCCCGTCCCGGTCCCACTCGAGCCGTTCATCATACGGATCGTCGGGCCTGCGCTCGTTCATTCCCTTGCCGATTCTCAGCCCGCCCGCTGTCGGGTGCACTTCGCCATTCTGCTCATCGAGCCCGCTGATCCAGCCCGTTCGCGGGTCATTGTCGCGGTGCCGTCCGAGTACGTGATGAACCTGATCGACGAGGTGCGACGCCAGCTGCCTGTAGTTCTCATCGCCGGTTTGATGATAAAGTTCCAGGAAGTTGCAGACGGCAAAGGCGTCCGTCCACAGGTAGCGATGCGGCTTTTCCCCTGCGGGCGACAGGCCGGTCAGATCGGCATATTCCGCCATGATTTCCTTGATTATGGACCTGGAGGACTGTGACTCCATCTTTTCTCTCGTGTCTTTCCTGGACATAGGGCGTCCCTCCGGTTTCCGTGGGATGTCTCATACTATAATTACCACAACCGGGGAGAAGATGCCCATCGATTGAGAAATTCTGCAGTGCAAATTGCGCACACTGCTCAGGCAAAAATTGTCGCAAGACGGGATCAGTGATCGACGATATTGTCGATTCGAGGCAATTTCCAGAATTCTAGTCAACCTGTCTCACTCCGCCATTTTGTTTTGTCATTAGCAACTTACAGAAACCTTTTCCGCTGTCGGTCCTGACGGCACCCATCCTGCAAGAAAAACCGTCATCCCCATTCAACTCAACGGATCTGCTCCCGGTCGAATTTCTACTGCCTGATCGGACTCTCTCCAGCCTTGTTCACATTTGGGGATGCCCCGCTTGAACAGCCGCAAGTCCCATGTGGAAGGAGGGTTCAACATGGACGCTTTAGCTTTGGGCAATATCCTGTCGGGCACCACAAAGGCGAAAAAAGTAGTCATCGTTTCCAATCGGCAGCCGTGGTTTCATGAACGCGTGGCCGGTGGCATTCGAGCAACACGTCCCGCAAGCGGGCTCGTGACGGCCCTCGAGCCGATCATCGAGGCCGTCGGCGGGACCTGGATCGCGCACGGCTCGTCCTCGGCGGACCGGCTGGTCGTCGATCGAAAAAACCGTATACGGCTCCCCGAGCAAAACCCGCGATTCACTCTTCGGAGGGTCTGGCTCACCCCGAAAGAAGAAGACGGGTATTACTACGGCATCTCCAACAAGGCGCTGTGGCCCCTGTGCCATATCGTCTACACAAAACCCCGATTCTCGAGAAAGGACTGGGAGACCTACAAGGACGTCAACAAGCGGTTCTGCGACACGGTCCTGGATGAGGTGGGCGATTCGCCGGCCATCGTATTCATCCAGGATTATCATCTGGCCCTTCTGCCCCGCTACTTGCGGAACGCAAGGCCCGATCTGAAGCTGGTCCAGTTCTGGCACATCCCGTGGCCGAATCGGGAGGCCTTCCGGATTTTTCCCTGGTCGGAGGAGATTCTCGACGGCCTTCTGGGGAACGACCTGCTGGGGTTTCACATCCAATACCACTGCAACAATTTCCTGGACACCGTCGACAAGGGAATGGAGGCCATGGTGGATTATGAGAATTTCAGCATCTACCGCGGCGGGCGGCCCACCTAC
>JADGQM010000129.1 GCA_017881795.1 Syntrophobacteraceae bacterium | reverse complement strand
GTAAAGCCAACCTCACCGGCGCCTTTCAAAGCCGCCTCACGTGGCGGAATACCCTGCTCCCGACAAGCAATCCCTCGCTGTCTATGTCATGCGATGTCTTCTCAAGTTTCAGGCATTGGTAAGAAAGGACCGCAATGCCTTTCAGGATCGCAACATCTTCTATCAACAGGCGAAAGAAGAGTTTGGGCCACTCGCGGAGGAGGGCATCGGAGCAACCCACTCCCAATTGGACCTCCTTGAATATATCGTTGAATCGATGCAGCAAAGGCCCATGTATTTGAGGGCGCTTATGGCGGCGCTGCTGTTCCAGGAGATCGGTAAAATCGATGGGTGCGCCGTGGCTCTCCCAGCGCCCGATACCTTGCCGACCAGCGCGGAAAGGGGAGCCCTTATCCTCGATCAGACCGACCTTCTGGAGCAGTACCATGTGGACCTTCAGATGAAGGACCTCGCGATTCTGCTCGTGCGCCATCATGGCCTGATCGGGCGACTGCTCCAGGGAGAAGAGCCCGTTCCAATCCTCGAGAGGCTGACCGCCAGCCAGGATGAGCAGTTCCTGGACGCCCTGGTGCTCCAGGCCGTCTTGAATACCGCTGCGGCCCAGGAAGGTCTGTTGGTTGCGGACCTGCTGGATGGGCTGTTGAATTTCCGCGCTATCGGTCATCACCTCATCCAGGCCAAGAGCACCTGGCGGGTCTGGTTGGAAGAGTCCCTCCTGGAAAAAGGCAAGGCCGTAATGCCTGAGTTTTGCTTTGCCGAGGGCAGCGAGCGGGCTCAGCGCGCAACGGGCAGAGATTCCCAGGATTCGAGCCGTGATCCGATGCCGAATAAAGTTCTCCGGCACGGGCGGCAGGCTGCTGCTTTCGAGCGTTTGCTAAGAATGATGAGAATTACGTGGGTCGATTTTCAAGACCTGCAGATGTTTCTCATGAAGATGCCCATCGCCTTCATCTACTACAAGAAAAAGTTGAAAAGCGTTGGCCTGGCGACTTTTGAAGCTCAGCTTAATGAAGCCGTGAAAATTTTCCAACTTGTTTCCAGGATGCCTCCGGACGCGCAATACGGGCTCCTCGACGGCCTCGATCACCTTGGCGGGAGCGTTCGGGTTCATGATTTTCACATCCTGCCGGAGTTCCTGGAAATCGAAGCGAGTGTAAAACTCCTGATGCTCTCCTTGCAGATGTGCTGGCGGTACTTCGGCCCGGAAGCTGAGAACAGTCTGATCCTCTTTGGGCCTTTGAGCCAGAAGATTGAAAAGGTCCACTCGGCGCTGCAAAGGGATCTCCGCCACCTTCCTTTCCCCGAGTGCCGCGGCGACCAAGACGGACCGTCACTGAGCGACCATGGTCAGAGCAGCGGATGCGTCCACTTCGAGCCAAATCTCGCCGAACAGACTATTCGGGTTGATTACCGTTACACGATCCCGATCGATCTCATGGAGCAATCCTTGGCGACGATCTGGGACCGGGAAGTGCTGCAGCGGCGCTTCCATGAGCTGGTCGAGGAACTCAGACGAAAGCTTCCTTTTGACGCCAGGGACTTCGAAGAGGCACTGGCGAAGGCCTTTGAAGCGCAGCAGAAGAAAATCAGTGATCAAGCCCTGGCAGCTCTTCAGGAACAATTGGGCGTGGTTGGAAGTTTTTCAGCATTTCATGAGCTTGAACAAACGCTTGAAAGGCAGCAGGTAGAACTGCAATTCTCTGAGGAACAACGATTCCTGTTAAAAGAAATATTTGAATTTCATCGTTCTCGAACGCGTGATCGATACCTCGATGCGATCTACCAAAAGATCAACACCTTCCGGTCTGGAGAGGAACTGACTGCCTACTGGAACAGCCTGAAGTACGATCTCTTCTCATATCGCGCCTATCTGGGAAAAGAATACGAATCGCTCATTGCCCAATTCATCGAGCAAAAGCTGGCGGAGATGGAGCGGACTCTGGGGTGAGAAGTAATTTTTCATAGACGAAGGCTGATGGTCTCGTAAAAAGGGTCCACAAGGTGTCTCTTCGTCATTCCGGCGAAGGCCGGAATCCAGTCATTCCAATGAGTTAGAAAATGCCTGGACCCCGGTTTTCACCGGGGTGACGACTTTTTGCGAATCCATCAGGGTTTTTTGCCATAACCAATACAGCAAAGCCGCTCACTGGTCGGGGAAGGAATCGTAAATGACATCCGCTGATTGCAGCAAGGAAACCGGGAGCTCAATCCCCATTATCTCGGCGGCTTTGAGGTTGACGTGGATGCGGAAATCTTCCAGTGATTCAACGGGGATGGACGAAGGCGTTTCCCCTCTGAAGAGGCGTTCGGCCATGCGTGCCGTCTGGCGTCCCATTCCATAATAGTCGATGGCCAGTGCGATGACGGCTCCGCTCGGCACCGAATCAACATCAGCAGCATAAAGCGGTCGGCGGTTCTTACCGCAAATCCTCGCCACGCTTTCCATTGCCGCGACCACGGTGTTGTCGGTCGGGACGTACACGGCATCGCACTGGCCAACCAGGCTGGCTGCGGCTTCGGCGACACGCTCCTTTTTTTCCACGGTCTTGCTGATGACCTCTATGCCACGCTTCCGGCATTCTTCCACAAGGATCTTGACCAGGCTGAGCGAATTGGCCTCGTTGGCGTTGTACAGCGCACCGAGTTTCTTCAAATTCGGCTGGAGCTCCTGGATGAGGGCAATATGGCGACTCACTGGACTCATGTCGGTCATACCGGTGATATTTGGCCCGGGTTTGTTGAGGCTGGAGACAAGACCCGCAGCAACCGGATCGGTGACTGCCGAAAAGAGCACGGTGGCGCCCGGGAGATTCTTGAAACACGCTTGCGCCGAAGGAGTGCTGATCGCAAGGACCAAATCCGGATGCTCGTGAGCGATGCGTTTGGCAATTTCAACGTTTGTTGCCTCATCCCCGTTGGCGATATGAATGTTGTACCGGATCTCGAAGCCTGGGCCTTGAAGGGCGTCCTTGAAGCCTTTCAGCAGTGCATCAAGAGCAGGATGAAGCATGAACTGACTGACCGAAATAATCCGCTCTTTGGTCTCAGCTGCGAGCGTCATCGGCAAAACCAACAAAATGACCAGACAAAACGCTGTCAGCAACCTTTTGTTCTGTGTTTGGGACCTTCTTTTCATGTCTCACTTGACCGAATCTGAACTTGCTGCTGCTCTCCGCCGACTTTTCCCCTGGGACGGATGGCAAGGACAAAAAAAGGGACCTCTTAAGGGGCATGTACGGTATGATGCATCCACCTCATTATGAGGTTACGAAACCCAAACGTCAACGCAAGTCACGAATTGTGCTTTCATCCGCGTATGTCGCCATTGCCCGACATATAGGACCTTGCGTGACAGATAGGTTCGGGAAGCAATCACCAAGACGCGGCGAGGAAATGAGATCATTGTGCAGGAAGTGCCTTTGAAATCCATCTGCCCAAGGTGGCTGAGGCGCCAATGACCGTTCGGCCTGAACCGATGGAAGCCCAGGATGTCTTGGGAGAACGTTATGAGGCAAAATATCTATTAGCCTATGCGGAGCATCTCCTGTTTTATACGGCTAGTTTTGACGTCGAAAATATCCGGAAAACTCCGGATGGTCACCCTGGATCTGTCGCAGGCATTGAAAAACTTGAGTCTGAGTGAAAGGGCGAAGATGACTAAAAATAAGAGTGAACAACTCAGTATTTTGGTTGTTGACGATGTCCCGAAAAACTTTCTGGTGCTTGGCCGTATCCTGAGGCAGGAGGGCTATTCCATTGCCTTTGCGACGAGCGGCAAACAAGCCTTGGAAATGATTATTTCAGACCCTTACGACCTGATCCTCCTGGACGTGATGATGCCCGAAATGGACGGTTTTGAGGTCTGTGCAAGACTAAAGGAGATTCCCGAGAGGAAGGCCATTCCGGTTATCTTCTTGACCGCCAAGACGGAGGCAGATGACATTGTTATGGGATTTCATGCTGGAGCTACGGACTATGTGACCAAACCTTTCAATCCAGCCGAACTCCGTGCGCGAGTGCGGAGTCATCTGGAACTGAAGCGATCGCGGGATAAACTCCAGCAAGCAAACGAAGAACTCACTGAAAAAAACAGGCAATTGAGCCTTCTTAACCAAGAACTCCATAAGGCGTTAAGAGAAATTAAGACACTCCAGGGTTTGCTCCCGATCTGTCCGAACTGCAAAAGAATCCGGAAAGAAGGCGGGCCTCTCGAGGTGCAGGATTCGTGGATGGTTCTTGAAGGCTACCTTATAGAGCATACCAAGGCCCTTTTCACCCATTCGATCTGCCCTGAGTGCATGCGGAAATTGTATCCGAAATTGATCAAAAAAAAATAGGATTCAACGGCCCGTGGCCAGTGCCGATCGCTCATCGGCAGAGATTGAGTATTCTCCTCGTGAGCTCACACTTATTAGTATCTGCCTGCTGGGGAGTTCATTAAGTGATTCCAAAAAGAAAGGGGTGAGGATGATCCTGCAGTCTGGCTCCAGCGATTCATTAACGCATCTTGAGAAGGGCTCGAGAGTTTTGGAAACGCCAAAACGAACCATTCTGATTGTAGATGACACACCGGTGAACATCGAGATTCTCAATCATGCTTTGGAAAAGGAATATGAGATTCTTTTTGCCACCAATGGTCAGGAGGCGTTGGACATAGCCTGTGAACAGAGTCCCGACCTGATCCTGCTCGATGTCATGATGCCGGATATGGACGGGTATGAAGTTTGTACCCGCCTTAAGGCGGAACCAAGGACACGGGGTATCCCAGTCATTTTCGTCACCGCTATGGACCAGGAAGAGGACGAGGCCAAAGGGCTCGAGCTGGGCGGCATTGATTACCTCACCAAGCCGGTCCGCCCGGCCATCGTCCGAGCCCGTGTGCGTAACCACCTGGAGCTATTACGCTACCGGGATTTCCTGGAGGAGCTCTCGGGCATGGATGGCCTGACCGGTATTGCCAACCGGCTACGCTTTGATGAGTTCTTGATGCGCGAATGGCGCCGCGCCCTGCGCAACCGCATGCCCCTGTCGCTCATCCTCCTGGATATTGACCTGTTCAGAGCGTTCAACGATCACTATGGCCACCTTGCCGGTGATGATTGTTTGCGCCAGGTAGCATGGGTGTTGACCGAAAGCCTCCGGCGGCCTGCTGACCTTGCCGGCCGTTACGGCGGCGAAGAATTTGCATGCCTGCTGCCCGAGATCGACGCCAAGGCGGCACTGTGGGTGGCAAACCAAATTCGGGAAAAGGTGAGTGGTGTGAACATCCCCCATGCCTCCTCCCCGGTGGCTGATCATGTAACGGTGAGTATCGGGGTGGCGACGCTGATTCCGGTAGTGGGACAATCGGCCATGGATTTGATCTGGCGTGCCGACGTCCTCCTGCAGGCAGTCAAGCAAAGCGGACGCAACCAAGTCAGAAGCTGGCTTGACATAAACCCGTGACCGGCCATGAATCCGTAACGGCCGCAGTTCGCCATGGAAAAGAGTTGCGTAACGTGAGCCTGCTGTCCTATCCAGCATTCGTAATCCCCGGCAAAACAGTATCCAGAAGGAAAGCTGCCTATGATGATCAATGCTAAAGCAGTAAGAGTCGGACTCCTTCATTCTCTGAGCGGCGTCATGGCCATTAGTGAGCGACCGCTCTTGGAAGCCGAACTGATGGCCATAGATGAAATCAATCAAAATGGCGGTGTACTCGGCTGCCGCATTGATCCGATCATTGCTGATGGGGCTTCTATTCCCATTATTTTTGCGCAAGAAGCACAGGAAATGCTCACGGCCGGCATCACGACGCTCTTTGGCTGCTGGTCTTCTGCCTCACGGAAGGCCATCAAGCCGGTGGTTGAAGCTGCAAGTGGTTTCCTCTGGTATCCCGCCCGCCATGAGGGGCTTGAAGAATCGGAGCACATTGTCTACACGGGGAGTTGCCTCAACCAGCAAGTCACTCCTGCTGTGAACTGGGTGCTTGACCATGTCGGCTCACGGCTCTTTCTGCTGGGCTCGGATTATCTGTTTCCCCGTGCTGCCAACAGATTGATTCGCTCCCTGGTGGAGTCTTATGGCGATGGCGGGAGCATTGTTGGCGAGCATTACGTGGCTCTGGGCGAAGAAGACTTTTCCAGGGTGATTGATGAAATCCAACAGCAACAGCCCGATCTCGTTTTCAATACCCTCAATGGTGAGAGCAGCCTGACTTTCTACCGCCAGTTGCACCGCGCCGGCATCGATGCCAACAAGATTCCGGTTCTTACCGTCAGCGTTTCGGAGACGGAGCTGCAACCCATCGCCGACATCGCGGTGGGACACTTGGCCTGCTGGCATTACTTCCAGAGCCTGGAAAATCCGGAGAACCTTCGCTTCATCAAGGCCTTCAAGGAGCGGTATGGCGCCGAGCGGGTCTGCTCCGCCCCAATGGTCATGGCCTATTGCCAGATTTACCTGTGGAAGCAGGCGGTAGAAACGGCCGGTTCTTTTGACTCTGAAGACGTCACGAAGCACCTCACCGGCTGCGAATTCACGGGTCCCGCCGGCCGAATCACCATCCAGGCGAACCGCCATGCAACCATGCACGCTTATATCGGACGGCTGAAGCCCGGCGGGCAGTTTGAGATCTGCTGGGGCAGTGCGGAGCCGATCGCTCCCCTGCCATGGCTGGGAGTCGAAGAACTGGAATTCCCGACCAGGCCTCTGGTGAAAGAGTCTATGGCTGCCTATTCGGAAGCAGTGAATTACGGCAAATTGCTGGAGCGCGAGATCAAGGAGCGCACACAATCCGAGGAGGCATTGCACGAGTCCGAGCGTCGCCTTGGGGACATCCTGGAATTTTTGCCTGACGCAACGCTGGTGATCAACCGTGAGGGCCAAGTCATCGCGTGGAACCGGGCCATTGAACGGATGACGGGGGTGCTGAAAAAAGACATTGTCGGGAAAGGCGACTTTGCTTATGCCGTGCCCTTCTATGGCGAGTCCAGGCCGATATTGATCGATCTGGTCTTCAAGAGTGATGAGGAGATAAAGGAAAAATACGATTTTGTGGAAAAGAAGGGCGATACCTTCTATGCAGAGACTTTTGCGCCAATGACCTATCAGGGGAAAGGCGCACACCTCTGGGGACAGGCTTCACCGCTTTTTGATGCGAAGGGAAACCTGGTCGGCGCTATCGAATCCATCCGAGATATGACCGAATACCGAGTTACCGAACAGAACCTCATGCAAACCCGGGACTATCTGGAAAATGTCCTCGAAAACTCCCCCGATGCCATCACCATCGTGGACGAGCATGGCCGGTTCATCAAGTGGAACCGGATGGCGTCCCAAATCATGAATTATACCTTTGAAGAAATTCGAGGGAGATCGGCCTTTGACTTTTATGCGAATGAAGTTGAGCTCAAAGAAATGGTCACAGCACTTCGAGCTGAGGGCGCCGTTAAGAGTCGTGAAATGAAGCTCCGGAGAAAAGACGGCGGCATTGTGCCCGTCGAGCTTTCTCTCAGTCTGCTGCGCGGTGACGATGGCAAAGCTCTCGGTAGTGTCTGTGTGGCGCGAGATCTTAGTGAGCAAAAGAAACTGCTGAAGACGCTTGGAGAAACCAACGAACAACTCCTCCAGGAAATTGCGGAACGGAAGAAAGTGGAAGAGGCCCTGCGCGAGTCGGAAAATGCTTACCGCACGATTTTTGAGAACACCGGAACAGCGACCGTCATTGTCGAAGAGGATATGACCGTCTCCCTTGCCAATGCCCAATGTGAAAAGCTCGCCGGCTATTCGAAAGCGGAGCTCGAGGGTGGCATGAGATGGACCGAATGGGTGCAAGAGGACGATCTCAAGACGCTGAGAGAGTATCATGCACTGCGGAGGATTGATCCAAGAAGCGCTCCCTCGCAATTTGAGATGAGCTTCGTTGATCGGCAGGGAGAGATCAAGAATGTCCTGCTAAACGTTCGGATGGTCCCGGGAACCGCCAAGAGTGTCGTGTCCTTGCAGGATATCACTGAGCGCCGGCAGACCAACGAAGCATTGCGTGAGTCCGAGCGCCGTCTTGCGGATATCTTGGAGTTTTTGCCTGATGCGACCCTGGTGATTGACCACGAGGGAAGAGTCATCGCCTGGAACCGGGCCATCGAACGCATGACGGGGGTGCTGAAGGAAGATATCATCGGAAAAGGAGATTTTGCCTATGGAGCGCCCTTTTATGGTGAGCCCAGACCAATCTTGATCGATCTGGTATCGCTGAGTGACAAGGAGATCGCCGAGACATACCATTCCCTGGAGAAGAGGGGAGACACGCTTTATGGACAGGCCTTTACGCCCATGGTCTATCAGGGAAAAGGCGCGTACCTGGTGGGGCATGCCTCACCCCTCTTCGACGCAAAGGGAAACGTCGTTGGCGCCATCGAGTCCATCCGTGACATCACGGAATACCGAGTTGCTGAACAGAACCTTAGACAAATTAAAGACTACCTGGAAAATGTCCTGGAAAACTCTCCTGACGCCATCGGCATCGTCGATGAGTGCGGGAGGTTCATCAAGTGGAACAGGGTGGCCTCCGAAATTTTCGGTTACACCTTTGAAGAGATTGAAGGGAAGCCGGCCTTCGACATCTACGCGGATGCCGATGAGCTCAGAGAGATGCTCACAGAACTCCGCTCTGCGGGCTCCGTTAAGAGCCGTGAAATGAAAATGAAGCGAAAAGACGGTGGCATTGTCCCCGTTGAGCTTTCCATCAGTTTGCTGCGGGATGATGACAGGAAGACTCTTGGCAGCGTCTGTGTGGCAAGAGATCTCAGCGATCAGAAAAAATTGCTGAACGCGGTTAGAGTAACAAACGAGCAACTTCTTCAGGAAATCACGGAGCGGAAGAAGGTCGAGGAGGCTCTTCAGGAAGCCAAGGAGGAGGCCGAACGCGCCACCCGCGCCAAGAGCGAATTCCTGGCGAACATGAGTCACGAGATCCGCACCCCGATGAACGCCATCGTCGGCTTGAGCTATCTCGCCCTGAAGACCAACTTGTCCACCAAACAACGCGATTATTTGAACAAGATCCAGATTTCTGCCCATAGCCTGCTGGGTCTCCTCAACGATATCCTCGATCTGTCGAAAATTGAAGCTGGGCGGCTGGAAATCGAAACGACTTATTTCCACCTCGATCATGTGCTCAACAACGTCGCGAACCTGGTCGCCTTGAAGGTGGAGGAAAAGGGGCTGGAGATCTTCTTCCGGACCGATCCGGAGACGCCGCGGGCTTTGATGGGCGATCCTTTGCGTCTGGGGCAGGTGCTTATCAACCTAGTCGGCAATGCTGTCAAATTCACTGAGAAAGGGGAGATCATTGTCTCTATAGAACTGGTCAGCCGGCAAGTGGAACGCGTCATACTGCGGTTTGCGGTTCGTGATACGGGCATTGGCATGACCGAGGAGCAGCAAGCCAGGCTGTTCCACGTCTTCACCCAGGCGGATGGCTCCACCACGCGCAAGTATGGTGGTACGGGATTGGGACTTGCCATCAGCAAGAAACTGGTGGAATCCATGGGTGGGGAGATCAGTGTCGAAAGCACCCCAGATGTGGGGAGTATTTTTGCCTTCACCGTGGAGTTAGGGGTACAGCCGAAAGCTCTTGCGCTGACCCGCGTGCTCCCCGTCAACCTGCGGGGTCTGAAGGTGCTGGTGGCAGACGACCGGTCCCTGGACCGAGAGATTCTGAAAGCCATGCTGACGGCGATGTCGTTTGAAGTGACCACGGTCGATTCCGGCCACGAGGTGTTGCAGGAGTTGGTGGACCGGCAGCATTCTTACGACCTGGTGCTGCTGGACTGGAGAATGCCGGATATGGATGGCGTGGAAACCGCCCGCCGCATTAGGACCGACCTGCGCTCGGAGCAGACCCCAAAGATCTTCCTGATCACGGCCTATGGCCGTGAGGAGGCAATACTCCAGGCGGAAGAATTGGGGCTGGACGGGTTCCTCATCAAGCCGGTGACTGACTCCGTCCTCTTCGATAGCTTCATGCAAGCCTTTGGCCACGATCCCGAACGGCTATCAGGTGCAGCGCCGGAGCCACGAGTGGCGGCAAGAGCTACTTCGACGCTGGTCGGAGCACGCGTGTTGCTGGTGGAGGACAACGAAATCAACCAGCAGGTAGCCCGGGAGATTCTGGAAGGATTTGGATTGATCGTTGAAATCGCCGACGATGGCAAGCGTGCCACGGAAATGGTGATGGCGGGAGGCGACCGCTTTGACGCGGTGCTCATGGACCTGCAAATGCCGGAGATGGACGGCTACACAGCCACTCAAGTCATCCGTACGGAAGCGAACAACCAGACTATCCCCATCATTGCCATGACCGCCCACGCCCTGGTATCCGAACGGCAACGCTGCGTGGAAACCGGGATGAACGACTACGTTTCCAAACCCGTCGATCCCGATCAACTGCTTGCCACCCTGGCGCGCTGGATCAAGCCGCGTTCCCGCAGGCATCCTGGGACGTTGGAGATGGCGACCTTGCGAGTTGATGCGCCTGTCGCCTTGAGCTCGCTCGACGTGGTCGGGTCCTTGCCGGGAATTGATGTCCAAGACGCGCTCAAGCGTTTGATGGGCAACGAAAAACTGTTCGTTCAACTCCTCCGTGATTTTGGACGGGATTATGCCAACGTGGTGAGGCAAATCCGCGAAACCCTGGCCCGCGAGGACATCGTCTCAACGCGGCGGATCGTGCACACGATCAAGGGGACAGCGGGGAACCTCTCCGTCACCACGGTGGCTGCTGCAGCACGGGAATTGGAGGCGGCCATCCAACACGGCGACGGAAGGGATATCGCCGCAGGTCTGGAGGAGCTCGACGCGGCACTAAAGCCGGTTATCCAGGCGGTGACGCGACTCACCGAAGAAAAGGCGGCGGGCGTCACACCAATCGG
>JADGQM010000438.1 GCA_017881795.1 Syntrophobacteraceae bacterium | reverse complement strand
CTGCTTGGTAATGGCTGCCGTAAGCGTCGTCTTCCCATGATCAATGTGACCAACCGTCCCCACATTCACATGCGGCTTCGTCCGCTCAAACTTCTTCTTAGCCATCGTTTTTCCTCCTGAAAAATTGTCTCATTATATTACGCGATACGGTCTATCCCTCCAAAACCAGATGCCACTGATGTCATGAGTAGGCGCCGATCCAAAGGGAGCATCACGGCTGAATATGCCTTCCCGCGCAAGAATAATAATGGAGCCCACGACCGGGATCGAACCGGTGAACCTCTTCCTTACCAAGGAAGTGCTCTACCTACTGAGCTACGTGGGCCCGCGAGAAAGCAGTCAGGGTCTCAAGGAAAGGTTCATTGTATAGTGTGGGAACTCTGCTTTGGAGGTTGAAAAGCAAGCGTTTCTTCCCGTTCTCACTCTCAAAACTTTCAGCATAAGCTGAATGTAGTCCCTGCGACAATGACCTCTTACGCTCGATGCCACTATCTCCTACATTGGAATAATCGGGTGGTGGAGAGGGGAGGATTCGAACCTCCGAAGGCTTCGCCAACAGATTTACAGTCTGCCCCCTTTGGCCACTCGGGTACCTCTCCACTGTTCCTGACGTCAGTCAGGCACTGCTCATGACCCCGCCATGAACAAGCCCACTTATTTACCACACGAAAAAATAAAAGGCAATCAATTCATCAGAAATTTTTTCAGAAGTGTCTATCCCGGTCAGCCAACGAGACGGGATGGCGCCAGGCTCAGACCCCTCAGCGTGGTAACCCCGGAATCGAAACCGGGTGACGACCGATCGAGGTGAGCTCCTGGTGATCAGTTCGACGAGGATTTTATGCTCTGCACTTTAGCAATCCATTCTTCTACGGTTATCCATGACTCAACCTTGCCGCTGCTCATGCAGTCAAGGCATGGCCATTCATCCGCAAAGTCCATGCGCGAGTGGCCGCAGGGCAGGAAGGGGTTTGCAGGATTGAACTCCGAGTCGAAAAAGCTTCCGCATGTCTTGCATCCCGGATGAGTGACGAAGCCTTCACCCTTACAATTGTGGCATGTTTGCCTGACCCTGATTTCCATCACTTTCTTCCTCTAATATTTCGCCTTGCCGATTCGATCGCTTCCTGCTTCTCGTTCCAGAACATTCTGAGGCGCTTTCCGCCTTGTCTTTCTGCTCTCATGCATGGGAGATTGATGGGGAATCCTGCACTGAGAAACTATCTCAAAATGCTCAAAACGCCGTTGATCGTCATTCCGGCGAAAGCCGGAATCCAGTTTTTCTTACGGTTCTGGACCCCGGCTTCCGCCGGGGTGACGGTCTAAGCGAGTTCTGAGATAGTCTCTAAGGGTCTACCCTGGCCATGTCCAATTATTGCTCCCATGCTGTGTCAGCAATGCTCTGGATAGTAAACAATGCGCCAATTGTCAAACAGTGTTTGGCAGGGAGCAGCTCTGTACAAAGGGATCTCCGGATCGCAAGCGTGACATTGCCAAAAGGCAGCCATGTGATGTAGGATGGTTTGAAGCGATGTGAGGAGGTTTTATGCTGACAGAACAGAAGGTTGTTGTGATTGGAGGAAGTTCCGGTATGGGGCTCGCCACTGCCAGGCGTTTGGCACGGGCAGGCGCCCATGTTGTGATTGCCTCACGATCCGAGGACAAGCTGAACGCTGCACTGGCCGTGATAGAAGGAAAGGCCGACGCGAAAGCTCTTGATTTCACGGACGAAGAAGCGGTGCGCAGGTTCTTTGAAGCGGTCGGCCCTTTCGACCATCTGGTCTTGATGGGCGCAGGTTTACCCGCTTGGGGGAAGTTCCGGGAAATCCAGACCTCTGCCCTGGAAAGCGCCTTCAAGAACAAATTCTGGGGCTGCTTCTTCTGCGCGAAATATGCGGCGCCCTATCTGCGTAAGAACGGTTCGATCCTGTTCACCATCGGAGGCGCCGCCCGCTCGGCTATTCCAGGCACGGCCGGTCTGGCTGCCGTCAATGGAGCCATCATGTGTATGGCATTCACCCTGGCAAAAGAGCTCGCGCCAATTCGCGTCAATATCCTATCACCAGGTTTGGTCGATACCCCTGCCTACGATTGGATGTCTGCCGAAGAAAAGCAGGGTTTCTACCAACAGATGGGCGGGAATTTACCTGTTGGCCGCGTCGGCAAGCCGGATGAGATCGCCGAAGCAGCTCTCTACCTCGTTACCAATGGTTACACGACGGGCGCGGTGCTCGATGTCGATGGCGGCGGACGACTTCACTGACGCCTTCCGGACGGCTGACAAACCGCCGGATCACCTGAAAGCAGAGCGCAAAAATCCTCTTTTTCGCTGCGCACGATTCGCCAGATCGCCATGACGCGCGCTCACTCGCTCGATCGTGCAGCGCGAATCAGCGCGTTGAATTACCTCGGAATCATCTTCGCGAACATCTTCGCCATCCCGGTTTTTGGCGGCTTGACGGGAATCTGGCAGATCGCCGGGTCGGGGCTCGTCATCCTCTCGGGACTCTTCATCACTCTCAGCGCACAAAAGGAGAAGATCCCGCTGGAGATGTCATGAAAGGGATCAAATTTTCGCTTGGCAACCGAGGACATCCATTTAGATGGAGATTAGTTTTGACTGCCAAGGGTAAGGGGGTATAGAGAAAATCACGATAAACCGATTGGAATGAACGGGAAATAATCTCTGAAAAGGGTTGAAACAGGCCATGAGAACTATCGGGTTAATAGGGGGTATGAGTTGGGAATCCACTGTTGAATACTATCGGATTATCAACCAGGAGGTGAGCAGACGACTTGGAGGATTCCATTCGGCTAAAATCCTGATGTATTCAGTTGATTTTGGAGAAATCGAAGGTCTGATGCGGCAAGGAAAATGGGAAGAAATTGGTGGTCATATTGCGACAATTGCCAAGACCCTTGAGAGAGGCGGTGCTGATGTCATACTCCTTTGCACCAACACCGTTCACAAGGTTGCCAGTTGGATTGAGGGCGCAACCAGCATTCCCTTCATTCACATTGCTGATGCAACCGGAGAAGAAATCTCCAGAAGGGGTTTGAAAAAGGTTGGCCTTCTTGGGACTCGCTACACGATGGAAGAGGATTTCTACAAAAATCGCCTGACTGAAAGGTTCGGACTCTCAGTCATCATTCCTCCCGATGAAAAAAGAGGGGTTGTCAACGATGTGATTTTCAATGAATTGTGCCGGGGTGTCATAAAACAATCCTCAAAGAGTCAGTTCATGGAGGTCATCAGGGAATTGGTCGCATGGGGTGCGGAAGGCATAATCCTGGGCTGCACCGAAATCCCCATGTTGATCAAGGAGGAAGACAGCG
>JADGQM010000128.1 GCA_017881795.1 Syntrophobacteraceae bacterium | reverse complement strand
CAGGTGGCCGCTCAGGTGCTCCTGGTTTTCATTCAGGAGATCATGCATCTCCCAGAATTTCCCGTGAGCTCCCGCGCACTCAGCGGTCTCGGCAGCAGCTTCAGCATGCGGATGCATCTCACCCAGGGGAAAGTTCCGGAAAACAAAACGGAGCCGCTTCCCAAAATGCTGTTGGACGCGCTTGATTATGGGATATGCCCGCCCGCAATGAGGGCATTCATAGTCGCCGTACTCCACCAGGGTTACTGCCGCGCTATCCGGGCCCTGAGCGTGATCTTCAGACGTGACGGGTACCTTGAGCATGGCCATAAATCCTTCCTATTTCGCCAAATCCTCGAGCGCCTCGAGGATGCCGTCCGCGCCGGGATTCACGGCAATCGGCGACCAGTAGCTCCACGTAATGATTCCACTCTTATCAATTACAAAAAGCGCTCGCTCGCAAACGCCTTCCGCAGCCCGATAGGCACCGTATCGGCTGACGACGGCTCCTTTAGGCTCAAAATCCGAGAGCAGCGGGAAGTGCAGGCGGCGGGCTTCCGCAAAGGCCCGGTGACACCAGGGGCCATCGACGGATATACCCAGCAGCTCTGCTCTGAACTTCTGAAACTCGGGAAGGATCTCGTTGTACAGGCCCATCTGGTCGCCGTACTCTGGACTCCAATCCGCGGGATAGAACGCAAGGATCACGGGTCTCTCCCCTCAAGTCATGCAAAGAGAGTGTTTGGTCCGGAGTGACGTTCAAGATGGAATTGGGGGCGATGGCACCCGCGGCAAGCAATCGACAGAGCCTGCTTGAGATCTCTTCTCTGGCGTCGGGATCCAGATTGGTCGGCGTTGCTGTGGTGTGGCTCTCTCCCATCGTCCGGTTCTCCTTTCAAATATTAGAATGTTAACACTGCCTCCTGGCTGCTGCACCAGCTTGTAGCGCTCCTTCCAGCGGGAGGTAGTGAGAACGGCGCGAAACCGCGCCTTTCCGCTTATCATTAAGTCATAGGCCTCTGCTGCGCGCTCCAGCGGAAAGACTTGAGTCATAGCCCGTATACCGGAACTGAAGATCTCAGCATTTTGGCAAGATGGGTTGAATCTCCTCCCGTGGAGAAGGGTCAGCATGTACTTACCATTGACACCCCCCGCCGACCCCATTTGTCTGCCGGTTGCCTGCATCCATTTGCGGATCATGTGACTCCGAACATATTGCGGACGATGAGTTCAGCAAGTGGGCATGCTCTCCATGACCCATGACCTTCAAAGCGGCCCCCCGTATGACGAAATTGTTCAAGTTAAGGAAAGCTGTCATCAGCAAAGCCACCGCCGCCTCATTGATCATCCGAGTCGAAGCCGGCTCCACTCCGCTCACAGCTTGGGGCGAAATGGAGGCATGTGAGCACTTAATCAGTCCGGCCCATATCCTTTACCGCCGCGAAATGATATACATAACTTTCTCGGGCCGTCGGATTTAAAGGGAATATGGAATGATCTCCGGGCCTTTGGTATTTAGAATCGCAATGATGCGGATGGCTGATCGCGGCAACAATCAGCAGATCAAACGATGAAACCGGCCGCGCATTTGAGATATTCAAAAGAAAGCACGAAAAACTTACCGGATAGCATCTCCGGATAAGATTTTTGACAATGGTTTGGATAGCGACCCGGAAGAGGCTCGATCCCCCTTCCGGGTTCTTCTTTAACCATCTATCGCTGAGCATCGAGTGGCATAAAGAATACTCTCGATCGCGACGCCTCCTGATCTTTTAACAGGGAACCGCCACACAAATTTGGAGAATAGAATGGCAAACGCAAGTGAATTCACACTTTACAGCGGAGGTCTTCGGGGTTCCGAGGCCGAATTCGGCATCCAGGCTGAAAAATGGGGTGTCAAGGAAGTGAACTTTTCCTATGACGGGCATCAGCCTTCCCGAGACCGAGGGCTCGTCGTCTTGGGGCCGGAAGAGCTGAAGAGAGGCGACATAAGCATGGAAATCGTCTGCATGCGCATGAAGCGGACCTATTCCAATACTGAGACCATCCAAAAAGTCATGCAGATGATTTTCCACATGGTGAACAATGGATTCCAGGTGTTTGCGATGGGCTGGATTCAGCCAAACGAGACCGTGATGGGGGGAACCGGTTGGACTGTTGAATTGGCGAAACTTTTCAACCGCCCCTTGAGTGTGTTCGATCAGAACCGGAATGCCTGGTTTTCCTGGCAAGGCAACTCCTGGCTGGAGAGATTGCCGGTAATCGAACATAAAACATTCGTGGGCACGGGGACCCGACGCCTCAGCGAAGAAGGCAAACGGGCAATCCATGACCTGTTCCAACGCTCTTTCCAATCCTGAGCGGAGCTGAGCATGCGGAGGAAAGCGCCCCCGGAGCATGAACTCCGATGGGGCGCTCATAATTAAAACCTCTTGTCTGAAGACTGACTTGAGTTGGCACATTGCACAAAAGAAGGGTGGTCAGGCACCCTCTGGATTGTCGGTGGTTATTCTTAGCACCGCCGCATGGCAATGCCGCAGTGGTGAGAGCGGCCACAGTAGAGAAGCTATGATTCCGCGCCAAAGTGACCATAAAGCTTTGTGAGCGTCCCGCCGTAGGACTCAATCGTATTTTTTTCCCGAATTCATCTTGTGATACTCCTGATAAACCTGAATTGCCTGATCGAGTTTCATGGCTTACCTCCTGTTTTGGCTGTGGATGTGAGTTCCAAACCGATGGGGGATACAAGTGTAGTGTAAGATATCCTTTTCGAGAGTTCAACAATTCAAGCCAAAGCCGGCGTTCATGGTTCTGGCAAGAATGGTGAAGCTGCCGTGGACGCAGCAAAGGATCACCCTACCTCGTTGCGCTTTTATGGCGTGAGACAAAATGCGTAATTTAACTATTTTTCTACATTCTCAGTACTATTCGGGAAACGCAGGCGGTTATCTGAGCAATCGGCCAGCGATTGGACTCGTTCATAAGAGGACAGACTCATGAACAGACCGATTTTCCCAAACAATGATGCGTTATCCATTTAGCATCTCCGTATACTCGGGATGTCGACAAAGGAGACCGAATGAAAACGAGAAAAATGTTAGTTATTAACGATTTAGTATGGTTTTTTATTGGACCTTTACTGTTTTTAGCAGGGATCTATGTTAGTAGTTGGTTCTTTATGGCTTTGATTGGATTATTTCTTGGACTTGGGTTTTGTATGAGGGGTATTCACTCGACTGTCCTCCGGCACGGCCATCCAGTCTCCCCCGCCCGCCGGAGGATGCGGTTCTCCGTCGTCCCTCCCCGGCTCCGATGAGCAGCCATAGGTCTTTTGGCACTTGTAGAGAGAGCATCTCCAGACAAAGTCTCCCTAAAGAAGCTCGTGACGGTTCACCAATCAGTTCCGTATGAGAGCGAGCTGGAAATATCTTGCGTACAGCTCTCCTATATGTTGATTTAGACTTCTATTGCCTGAGGTTTGGATTTCCAGATCATATGTGAAGCAGGGTCTCTCCGCTTCAGCAGTTCCCGCAAATCAAGACAAGCTGCTTTGGATCGTTCTTTCGGATTTGAGTTCTCGTAAAGCAGAAAGGATAGGATTCAATCATCCGGTTGAAAAATGGGGCCCAAGTCTCGCGCGCCGTGCAGAACACGGACAATCTCGACGCCTTCCGGAATAGCGCGATAAAACATGACATACCGGCCAACCGAAAAACTGCGCAAACCCTCCGCCAATTCGTCACGTGGACGGCCCATGTTTGACCGTCCGGCCAGAGCATGAAAATTTGATATCCTGAGCAAATGGAGGAGGTAATCGTTATCTCATCGGGCGCGTTTGCGGCTCACGACCTATTCGTCAGATAGATGCCGGCGAAAACGAAGATGGCGCCGAGAATTATGGAGGCATCGACGGTTTCGTTCAGAATAAGCCAGGCTAAAATGATGGCGCAAATTGGGACGAGGTTGATGAAGACCCCGGCTCGAGACGGGCCGATCGTCCGGATCCCTTGATAATACCAGATGAATCCCAGGCTGGTGCCGAAGACGCCCAGGTAGATGATGCTGATCCAGGCGGCATAGGAATAGCTCATCACCGTGAATCTCAGTCCCTCGAGAAGAGCCGGCGGGAGCAGGAAGAGGGCGCCGATCAGGCAGGCGTAGGTGACGCTGACTAGCGGTGAAAGACGGGCCAGGGCCACTTTGCCAATGAGCGAATACGCGACCCAGCTCAAAACGCAGCCACAGATGTAAAGCTCACCAAGTCCGAGATTTCCCTGCAAGACCTGCGATGGATGGCCTTTCGAGATGACGATTACGGCGCCGCTTATGGAGAAGATAATCCCCAGGATTCTCAAAAGCGTCAACCGCTCGCGAAAGAACAGAGCAGCAAAGAGGGCGATGAATGCCGGGTTGGTGGTGATGATCAACGACGCGCGGCTGGCGCTAACGGTTTTGAGGCCGGAAAAAAAGAGAGCATTGTAGGCGAAAACACCCGTCAAGCCGAGCATCGTGACCGGGAAGATTTGTTTCGGGTCGAGCAACGGTATGGTTTTGTGAGTTCTCAGAACAAAGCAGAGCAAAATGAGCGAGGCCACGACGAAGCGCAGAAACGCCGCGGAAAACGGTCCCGCTTCACGGGCAACAATCCGCCCCGCGATAAAAGTCCCCCCCCAGAAAAGTGCGGTCAGAACCAGTTTTAAGTATAGAAGAGCACGACTGCCGGAGGGAATCATCGCTGCTCTGAAGACTTCTGGTGGGTTGCGCTTCGTTGCACCCACCCTACGCTCTTTTTATTGTTTATGGTGTCCGGAAGGGACATGAACGACTGCTTTGAAGGGGAACTGTCAAAAGTGGTTCCTTGGCCGTGCACCCTTTGTCGAACCGGCTGAAATCACACCGGCCACCTTCCAACACCTGATTAGAGTGAACCACGACACAGCCGGAGATACTTACCGCTGCTTCCTTCCGGATCTGACGGGGTTCGTATTCGTCTGTTGCGCGGTGTCCAATCGGTGAAGGAATTAGAACCGATCTGTCCACCTCAAGCCCTTCAAAGGGGATTCAACCCCGCTAAGCGGATTTCGGGCAACAGGGCACCGCTAGCTCCCCGCCTAGCACGACCAAGGAATATCGGATAACCATTTCACACACTTCAATCACTTAACAGGTTTTCGGAAAAATGCAAGCTGCAAAATAGTGGCTAGTGGCTAGTGGGGGGCGGTGGTCTACAGAAAACCGCGATCGAGAAGATAGCATTGAGAAATTTCGATCCCGAGGAGCTCGCGGAGTGATGGAAAACTCCCGCCAGGGGTGAGGTGGCGCCATCCCCCCAGGTAGACCGCTTTCGAGGCGCGGTGATGCTGCAGGATCGAGCGGATGGCATCAGCCAGGTGACGTTCTCGCTTCTCCCAAAGAGAATCGGGTGCGTCATCATCACTTTCGATAAAGCCAGCCATGAGTGGACTTTCTCCGCGGATGCTTCGTGCTGCCAGGTCGTAGGTCCTGCTGACCTCGGGACGACCATCCCGTGGAAGCCGCAGTAGAGAGGCTAAGTTCTCGCAGGTGAGCATTTCCGGCCACAACTGGATCATCCTGTGGCTGAATGGAGAATAGTCCACCAGGGCGAGGCCGCTTGCAGTCGCGCGGACGAAATGTCGTGCCGCCCGGTATTCAAGAGGAAGGCTGAGTTGTCTCCGTATTGCCTTGATTTCAGGATGGGTCAAAGCATCCTTGAAGAATAAACCGCATTGCTTTGCGGCCATCCTCAAGTTTTGGCTGAGCGTCCGCTGCAAGGTGAGTTGGTTTCTCTCGCGGAAGGCTTTGGCGTAGGGACTGAGCTCAACAAAAATAAAATCCGGCTGGAAGGATTGGAGGAGGCGGGCAGTTCGTACAAATCCGCGATCGTCACCATGGACGGCGCCCACCAAGATCAGGCTGGATTCATCATGGGGTGAGCTTGCGGGGGCAGTCGTTGCAGTGATGCTGCCGCAGCGATTCGTGGGTGACCAATCACCATGATTCACATCGGCTTCCGGCCATTCGTGTTGGAGAAAAGCAATGGCTGGAGCTCGCGAAAATGAGAGATATGAAGATCAGCGTGCAGATCTGCATTCTTGTAAGCGACGAAGAAAACCCCCGTGGCCCTGGCAAACGCTTCATCCACCAAGGAATCTCCCACGAAAAGGATCTGTTCGGGAGCGACCTTAAAGGTCTTCATGATCAGTTCCATGATCTCCGGATGAGGTTTGGGAAAAGATACATCGGAGGCAGAGACAACCAGATCAAAATATTTCTCAATGTGAAAATGGGCTAACACCTGTCGCGTGGAAACCGTGCGATTGGTGGCGAGAGCGGTATGATAGCAGGCTTGCGCCTGTTTCAGAAGATCCACCAATCCGGGTTCGGGACGGAGACAGGCATTGAACTCGGTAAAATCAATGCTCTGCGTATACCGCCAGGCATCTTCATAAGCTTGCCCCTCACCCACCAAATAGCGTAACGATTGGCGCACGGGGTACATGTGAATGTATTCGTGCTGCTCCGGCCGCACGGGAGGCCTCCCGACATGCTCCAAAATTTGGCTGTAGAAGCGCACGTTTGCCTCTTTGGAATCAAAGAGCACCCCGTCACAATCGAAAGCAATCACTTCGAATGATCGGGAACAGTTGAGGTGTTGATCACCAGGCTCGATTACCGATAGTCCCATTCTTTGTTCTTCCCTGCGATTAGCTCATGCGGTGCGATTTACAGCCTCTCCGAGGCTTTACAACCCCATCCTTATAGAATAGAGTAAAACGTGTCAAGAAAGCAGCGCTTTTGACGGGGCGTCCGCATAGGGAAGCAGCCGATCCAAAGCGCCCAATCTTAACCTTCGATGGCTTCTTTGGGAACGGTTATGGAATATCAATTTGATTTGCTTGTGGTCGGCAGCGGTATTGCCGGGCTCACTTTTGCTTTGAAAGCGGCAGCGAGCGGCACCGTCGCCATCGTGACAAAAAAGGATAAGCTTGAAACGAGCACCAACTATGCTCAGGGCGGGATAGCCTCAGTGCTCGGTCCGGATGATTCCTTTCAGTTGCATATAGAGGATACTCTGAATGCCGGCGACGGTCTGTGCCATCAGGATGTGGTTGACATGGTCGTGCACAATGGACCGGATCGCGTGCGGGAGTTGGCAAATCTGGGCGTCCCCTTTGACCATGGTTCATCCCAGATGGCGCCATTTGATCTCGGCCGGGAGGGCGGGCACACCCGGAACCGCATCGTGCATGCCCACGACATGACCGGACAGGCCGTGGAGCAGGTGCTCGTAGCGGCCGCGGAAGCAAATCCCAATATTCACATTTTTGAAAACCATCTGGTGCTCGACCTCATCATTCAGCACCGCTCGCTGAAGGCCGGCACCGTGACGTTGCAGCACGAGGATGTCTGTCGGGGAGCTTATGTGCTCGACAGTCAGCATGAGGAGGTCCACACCTTTCTTGCTCAGGCCGTGCTGCTGTGCACCGGCGGTGCGGGCAAAGTCTATCTCTATACCAGCAACCCGGATGTGGCGGCCGGCGACGGACTGGCCATCGCCTATCGCGCGGGAGCACGGCTGGCGAATCTCGAATTTGTTCAGTTTCACCCCACCTGTCTCTATCACCCGCAGGCGAAGAACTTCCTTATTTCGGAAGCGGTTCGCGGCGAGGGCGGGCGACTCATCGACCGGCGAGGGCGGGCTTTTATGGAGCACTATCACCCGTTGAAGGACCTGGCGTTTCGCGATGTGGTGGCGCGCGCCATCGACACGGAAATGAAAAAATCCGGCGATGACTGCGTCTTTTTGGACATCAGCCATCGCGATGCGGAATTCATCCAACAGCGCTTTCCGAATATCTATCAGAAGTGTCTGTCTCTGGGCATCGATATCACACGCGACCCCATCCCCGTGGTTCCGGCTGCCCATTACTTGTGCGGGGGCATCCTGACCGATCTGCAGGGCCGGACCAGCATCGAAAACCTCTATGCCATCGGCGAATGCGCCTGCACCGGATTGCATGGCGCCAACCGCCTGGCCAGCAACTCACTCCTCGAAGCGATGGTTTTTGCTCATGAGGCTTCCCTTCACTGCTCCAGCAACATGGAGTCATGGCGCCGCAGATCCCTCCGTGAAATCCCCCCCTGTTTCCCGACCCCGCCCAAGCAAAGCAGCGGGAGCGGGCTGCAAAGTGAGATGGTGCTGATCACCCACAACTGGGACATCATTCGCCGTCTGATGTGGAACTACGTGGGGATTGTCAGGACGGATAAGCGACTGGCGCTGGCACAGAATCACATAGCACAGATATCGCTCGAGATCAGGGAGCACATGCCCAATATTCCCCTCAACAGCGACCTGGTAGAGCTGCAAAATCTCGCCCTGGTGGCCGAGCTGATTATTCGTTGCGCCATCCAGCGTAAAGAAAGCCGGGGACTACACTACAATCTGGACCATCCTCAAAAGGACGATCCAAACTGGCAGCGCGATACGGTCGTGGTCAAGCACCAGACGGAAGAATTCTTCTGCGCTTCAAGCAAGTAAAATAAGGTAGTGCTGCTCACTGTATCGGCCGCGTCTCGATGGGTTCGGTGTCGAGGATGGAATCGCGCGGGGCTTCGAGCAGTCGCCTTGGATTCTGCTCGACGCGCATGGTGAGGAGTCCCCCCATAACACTGATCTCGAAATTGCGGTCCGAGAGGTCTACCTTTTGGATGGCGTCACGGAGCTTTTGGAACTGACGTTTGGCTTTCCGGTAAACATAGACACAACCATAAACCCCCAGGGCGAGAGCGAACAGGAACACCCATAGGGGGGTGGCCAGGACCCTCCCCACAATCATGATCACCGCAACCAACCCAAAAACGAGAGCAATCTGTGCACCAATAATCATGTAAAGGTAAAATACACCCTCATTAATGGACGAATCAGGTGACTCGGATCGCTCTTCAGTCGGCTTCTTCATTCCCTGAAATGGATTACGAAACCACATAAAATTGAGATCCCTTTATTAAAGAGCCATTCTCTTCAAGGCTCCTGGGTTTCACTCACAGGATTGGGAAGAAGCTGGGGTGCTTTCGACTCCAGCAGCAACTGCGTTTCGACTCTAAATTTCTCCAGATTGAACTGATTCTCGAGCATCTGCTTGGAAAGCTTGTAGCGCAAGTAGATGATCCACACCACAAGCAGCGCCAGGAAAATGGCTGTTCCCAAAAAGAACCACCGAAATTCGAGAATGGCAGTCATGCTGAGTTGCGCAAAATCCTGCACAAGGTTTGGCACCATCCAGAGAATCAAAACCGCCAGAATGGTGAGGAAACCGATATGAAAAATCGAAATATGGCGAAAAAAGCGAAAGAGAAAACCGAGAGGGTTTGCCTCTACTCCGGCTGCCTCAGATTCTTTCTCCTGGTCACCCTTGTCCCCATACAGGAGCGAAAGATATGCCCGGACAATGAACGCGACCAGAAGAATCAGCCCGACCGGAATGCCCACTGCCGATGATAGCCAGGCCCTGAAAGGAAAGGGCAGAGATTCCGTCTCGACGTGAAGCTGATATTTGTTCAATGGGCCAAAGTTATTCTCGAAAACGAGCTTTTCGTAACTCGTCAAGACCGCGCCGGGGGTTTCGTAGACCCTCGCCCCATTGGTGTCAGTGATGATGACCCTCGATTTTTGCCCTGCTTGACTGGCTGCCGCAAGATATATCAACAATTCCAGCACAAGGAACAGGAAAATACTCGCCATCAGGACGACCTTCTGATGGCGCTTGCCCTCGAATATTCCCAGAAGATGCTCGCGCTGTGACATGGCTTCCCGCTAAGAAGTTTATCCCTGTGACTCTACCCTTCATCCGAACGTAGGAACCAACCTTCCAGGGGTTCCTCGGACGAGAATTCTTCTGTCCCAATTTGGGTGAAGACGGTTGCTGTAATCTTCCGAGGCATCTTAACCTGAACCACCAGATTTTCAAGGTGCGGTGTGCAGTGCTCCGGCCAGCGGCGAATGGTACTTAGCTCTTGGCTATTGGCTCTTAGGGTGACGCTCCCTTTGAGTTTTGCAAGAGCCTCCATTGGATACGCAAAGATCTCCTGAAATTGAGTTGAACGAGCCAAGAGCCCGGAGGAAGAGAAATTTGTTCAAAAAACTCGACGCCTTATAAGCATGAAACGGGCAAGCATCTTATAAGGCGTCGCAGATTTGCTTTCGGATTTTCAAGGAGGCCGCAGCATTCGACTGGCCCCGACCCCCAGCCCGGATGAAGGGAGAAAGGCTGGGGGGTGGTCCAGTGCCGGCAAAAAGGCGGATTGAGGCCCCAATTGGCCGAATTATCGAATGGGGTTCAGCTCCTTCTCTCTCGGGAACAAGGGCAGATACCGATAAGAGATCGAAATAACCAGGGTGATATAGGCCAGCAAAGCGAATCCTGGAGCCCATTCATAGATTGTCGGGATGTAAACCTCCCAGCGGTCAAAGGGCATAACCGGCGTAGCAAGCGCCTGGACGGTCATAACGTAGCGGTTGATGGTAACGCCGATGCAGACCAGGATAAACATTGAGAAGAGGAGGACATTGCTCGACCGTCCTTTGGGAGTCAGCAAAACAACTGCCGGAATGACTCCGCAGATAAGGATCTCGGCAAGCAGCAGCCACATTCCATAGAATGGTCCCAAGTAGAAGTCCGTGAGCTTGAAGCCGAAGCTGGGAGCAAGCACAAAAATCCAGTAGAGCGTGTCAGCGATCTTAAGCACGATATACACGGATAGGAGGGTTGCAACAATCTTGCCGAAGAGGTCATAAACGCTTCGATCCACCAGTTTTCTACCGGAAACCTTCTCGAGTGCCCTGCAGACGAGGGCGGTAAAGGCCGGGCCGGAAGCAATGGCCGAGAGCACGAACAGGAAAAAGGTCCAGGGCCAGATGAAGAAACCCTC
>JADGQM010000437.1 GCA_017881795.1 Syntrophobacteraceae bacterium | reverse complement strand
CGCACCCCGCACTTGAGGATCGCCTCGATCACGCCGGTGCTTTGGTAGCCAGAACCCATGTAGGAGAAGCGATCTTCTAGCCACCGGAAATGCCACCACAGGATTCGAGTCAGATCCCTGGGCGGCTGCATAGTCGGATTCCACTTCGGAACAGTGCGGATGCTCCCGCCATAGCATCCTGCCACCTGCATCTCCCTCGGTTCGCCCCCGAAAACGACAAACCCCGTCGACAGCCATCGAAATCAGGGCCGTCGGCGGGGTTCAACTCCATTCGGTCAATGCTCGTGAGATATCCGGGTTAATGACTTTTCAACGGAAAATCTCGTGTGCAATTTCGGAAAGCGCGTCGATGACGGGTTGGGCGATCCGGCCGGTACGTGACCGGTGAGAGGAACTCGCACTCAATAGTAGCCCGATTCCTACTCCTATCCCTAAAGCGATAAGTATTGCATTACCCGGATTTTTGTCACTATAACTCTTAGCCTTTTCATAAGTTTCTTTAACCTTCTGCGTCGATTTATCATACGCCTCACCTACAGCGTGCTCGGCTTTCTCGTAAGCCTCGGTGCCTTTCCCCAGGATGTTCTGCGCTGTAGCAGTTACGCTGCCGGAATCTGCCGCCGTTTGCTGTTTGTGCGTCTCGTATTTATTAGTTTCGTTATCCATGGTATCCTCCTAAGATATGAATGTTTTAGTGGTTTTTTTAAGTTGTAGCTTTGAGGTTAATTGTCGAATCATGTCCTGCCTGCGATGGAGGCCTAACACCGCTTGACCCGCTTGTCGGGATTGCATTCCTTATCCAATCGGCGGCGAGCTTCGTTCCGATTCCCAGCAGAGTCACCTGAGCTAGGCTCGGCACAGCGGCTCCAACATGCAAACCGCCGAGTGAGTCGCGAACTTCCTCGGCAAGGGAACCCACGATTCGCTCCATTGGCGTAGTACGTGTTTGAAACACCCTTGAGGCAAAAAAACCAATGCCGACGGCAATTCCCAGCGCCCAGTATGGAGAGTCCTTCACATATTCACTCCAATCCAGTTTTTCTTTGATACGATCACCAATTTGTTGAGCCGTTCTGGAAAGGTTTTCCTCTTCTCTAGCTATATCCTGACGTATATCTTCGGTACTGCGCCCTCTTTCATCCATTCCTTGTCCTCCTTTTTGTATTTGGATTGTCTCTGAGTGTTACGGACCTACTCTTTCAATTGCCTGTAGCCGATAAAGGCAATTACGACACTGACTAAAGCAAGCACCACTCCAGTGACAAGCGCAGCAATGATGGGTGGCATATAAGAAATAAGTCCAATGATCAACGCGGCGCAAAGACACATAACTGCAGCAAAACTAATCACCACTCCTGTCACGATTATTAAGACTCCACTCCGAACAGCCTTCACCGTTTCGCTAATTCGTTGGATAACGAGCTGAATTTCATTGTGCACTACCGCGGCTGAGTTCTTGGCAAGCTGTCCCAGAAGTTCACTGAAGGATTCGCGTTGTGTAGTGGGGTCCTGTTTTACCACTTTGTTGTTCATGGGGGAAATCGCCTCCTTACCTGCGTCGCAAAATAGCTCCGATAATCAGGCCGACGGCTCCTGCTATGAAAAGGCTGCGCCCTGGGCTCTGCTTGACGTATTCTCGGATACTGGCATCTGCCTGCTTATAATCGAATTTCCGAACGTACTCGGCTGAATGGTCTATCCACTCGGATGCCTGCTTTCCATATTTTGCCCTTCCGGATTCCCCGTCCTGATCTGCCCCCTTTTCGCCTAGACCCTCGGCCACACTATGCAGCTTGTCAGCAATGATATTTTTAACATTCTCGAAGCCAGTTGACTTACCCGAACCTTGGAACTCTGCCGCGGTTTCTTCCGTTTTATCAGCTTCCAAGTTGTTTGTTCCCATGTTCACCTCCTCAAAGTATTGATGAAATCCATTCCACAAACACTCGGGCCAGGATGAAAAATTTGGTCCTGACTCATGTGTTTGCCCTTATCCGTCGAACATCCTTGCGGAATGAGCCCTGAGGGTCCCTTATTCCGTGCGCCCTTGACCCGCTTCCAGTTCCGTTCCTGCGAATTCGGTCACCTCCTTTCGGGAATGCGGCCCGGTTCTGCCAACGTTCGTACAGACTTTTCCCGGTCCCAACGCCGAGTCTTTGCGGCAGCAATAAATCCTTCCTTATCGTTGGCATCCACGACGCCCGCATCTTTTCCGACATTTGCCGCTTTCAAAAGCATCTGGCCGCCTTTGGAGGCGGCGATGGCCCAACTTCCATTTCCCTTTCAGAACATCTTCGTTCATCTTTGACCTCCTTTCATCTCGTCGTTCGCTGAAACATGGAGGTCCCGCGAATATTCACCTCCCTCATTCCCAAGGCCAGGTAGCGGCCGTCGATGGGTGTTCCTTGAAAGATCTTCCTTCGACCCCGTATTCCCAACCGGACCAGGCCCAACCCGAGCAACATCAACATTCCGGCCGTGGAGATTGGTCCCATGACACCTGCGGCATCGGCTCCGAATGAATTCGTTGCCAATGCGACCATCACGCCTCCCGTCAGAATTCCCAACAACCCAGTTACAATCATATTTGCACCACCCTGGTGAAACCGCCTTCCTGCAGAGAAGCACTCCATGGTCGTTACACGGCCTTTCGACCTTGAAGGACATTAATCAGCACCACAACGACCGCGATGACCAGGAGAACGTGAATGAATCCGCCCATCGTGTACGAGGTGACCAAACCTACCGCCCAGAGGACAAGCAAAATAACGGCTATGGTCCAGAGCATTTTTCATCACCTCCATCCGTGGACAAGCATCCGCAAAGAAGTGGTATCTTCGAAATTACCCCGCCGAACAGTCCCTGGTCAGCTCCGGGAGGTATGCCTGCCGGGCATGACTCACGTCGATGACGATCTGGACGGCGTCCGCCGTATCCAATGCGAAGAGTCTCCGTGCCAGCCGCAACAGGTCGTTGTAGTTGTTCGTCCGTTCCGTTTTTCGCTGCTCCATGACAACACCAACGGGATCTTTGATCTTCCTGACGGAATCCATCCGATAGACCGTGACCGCTCGCATCGTGTCCTCCTGTTTTCCACGTCCTTCAACCGGGGGCAGACGCATTCTCGTATTACTCAGAAGATAATCCCGCCCACCAGCCTTCGGTATCCGCTTCTGTCCGAAATGCAAGTCGCCGTTTGTCCTAATTTCGAATCGGTGTTTGTCCTATGGTTTAGATCATCGGTGGGGATCTGCTTTCGGGGTGAATGAGAAGAGGCGGGAGCGGGGTGTCAAGGCTTTGCTAAGAGAGCGACCTGACCTTGCGGGCCACTTTTTAGCCACTCAGGC
>JADGQM010000127.1 GCA_017881795.1 Syntrophobacteraceae bacterium | reverse complement strand
AAAGCGCCGGGATAAACCGGCATAGAGTAGGGGATGAAAGAGCCCCACATAGAAGGAGAAGCTGCTCCATTATGGCCCCGAGTCATGTGCGGGTAGTCGAGAGGCTACACGTGAAGCAGTTGACAGGGGAAAGCGTAGGCCAGCCATTGAGCTCCGAAATCACCCATCCGGGGTGCCGACCTTGTGTCAAGAATGCAGGTGTGACCCCGCCGCTCTGCAGGTCGCTCCGTCTGGGAGGCTATCCCATCGGCAGCGGCGGGATCGAGTCGGCCAATAAGTTTATCTGCCATACCCGCATCGCATGAAACGCTCGGGTGCGTGGTGGGTCAAAGCGACCGGCAATTCCATGCTCAGCATCCGATGTGCGATCTACAATGGCACGTATGACCGTGTGTTCGAGCTCTACAAGCAGGCCTGCTCGTCCAATTCCGGCTCGGCGTTGAGTCCGTAACATACTGGTAATGCTCCCGTTAAATTGAAGGAGGAAGAGATCCGTTCGGCCACAGCTTTCGTGGGACCGATAAAGAGATCACTTCTTTATGCCCCTCCACCAGAAACAATCTTGGACGTTTCCGATTGGGAGCCATAAATATGACTGTGCCTAACTATGGCCACGCAACCACGCCAGGATTATTCCTTGGCGTTTCTTGTGGCTTGCCGGCGGCGTGGTTGATTGCCGGTGATGGCCGGCGTTAGGCCAGCGGTGTCATTGACAGATTGATCGGGCTCCGCTATCTTATTTAGGAGAATACAATAGGCACACTTCATGAAATACTATGAGTGGAATGATGAGAAGAATGAGCTACTGAAGAGAGTGCGGGGAGTCTCGTTTGAGCAGGTCGTGTTAGCCATTGCTTCCGGGGATCTGATCGACCGTCTGAAACATCCAAACCCAGAGAAATACCCGTACCAGATGGTGTTCCTTGTGAGGATTGAAGACTACATCTATTCAGTGCCATTTGTTGAGGATGATGAAAAAGTATTCCTGAAAACGATAATACCCAATAGAAAGGCCACAAAGAAGCATTTGGGAGGCAAGGGATGACAAGAGCAAGATACATCGATAAGGAAGAACTGGAATTGGCGAAATCGTTGGAAACAGAAGAATGGGTATCCGATCTCCCCAAGAAAGATAAGAAGAGGTACGAGGAATACGCCCGAACGAGCTTGACAAAACAGAAAAGGATCAACATCAGGATGACTGAAAGGGACTTGAAGAAAATACAGGCCAAAGCGATTGAGGAAGGGGTCCCATATCAATCCCTCATCTCGATGCTAATTCATAAGTACAACGAAGGGAAGGTTTCCTTTCATGAACGGCAGAACAAGGGCATCCACCGAATCGGCGATAAATCCGGCTCCCGGTGATGCCCGAGGTTATAACCTCTGGAGCCGCTTTGGATCATGCCTGCTCACCCCCAAGCCCGAATGAGCCAAGGGCCAACAGCCAAGCATTATTGGTGAAGGGGAAAGGAGCAGCAGAATTCCGCCACTTCTTCCCTCAGGGCCCTCAGGGCGGACTCATTGCCCGCTGCCTGCAACCCGCGATAGATGAGCCGGGCGATGGTTGTCATATTTTCGGGGCCCATTCCTCGGGTGGTTATCGCCGGGGTGCCGACGCGAATCCCACTGGTGATACTGGGCTTTTGAGGATCGAAGGGGATAGCGTTTTTGTTGACCGTAATCCCGCCCTTATCCAGCGCTTCCTCGGCGATCTTTCCGGTCAATCCCATAGGGGTGAGATCCACCAGCATGAGATGATTGTCGGTTCCGCCTGAAACCAGCCGGCACCCTAGGCCTGTCAATTCTGCCGCCAACCGCTGGCTATTTTCAACAATGCCCCGCTGGTACTCGCGGAAGGCCGGCTGCAGCGCCTCCTGGAAAGCCACCGCCTTGGCCGCAATGGTGTGCATGAGCGGCCCCCCTTGAATCCCGGGGAAAATCTGGCTGTCAAGAATTTTTGCATATTTGGCGTGCGCAAGAATCAGTCCCCCGCGCGGCCCGCGCAGGGTTTTATGCGTGGTGGAACTGACAAAATCAGCATCCGGGACCGGACTCGGATGGACGCCTGCTGCTACCAGGCCGGCAATGTGAGCCATATCCACCAAGAGGTAGGCCCCAATTTCGTCCGCAATTTCGCGAAAGCGCTGGAAATCGATGGTCCGTGGATAGGCGCTGGCTCCTGCAATGATCATCTTGGGCCGGTGTTCATGAGCCAGTTGGGCCACTTGTTCATAGTCGATGGTCTCAGTGTCTCGCCTAACGCCGTACGAGACGACCCGAAAAAGCCTGCCGGAAAAGCTGGCCGGACTTCCGTGGGTCAAATGACCACCCTGACTCAAACTCATTCCCAGGATGGTGTCGCCAGGCTGGAGCACCGCAAAATAGACGGCCATGTTGGCCTGAGATCCCGAATGGGGCTGGACGTTCACGTATTCAGCCTGGAAGAGCCGTCGAGCCCGCTCCTGAGCCAATTTCTCAGCAATATCCACAAATTCGCAGCCGCCATAATATCTTTTGCCTGGATATCCTTCGGCATATTTGTTCGTCAGCACCGAACCCTGGGCCTCGAGAACCGCCTCGCTCACGAAATTCTCCGAAGCGATAAGCTCCAGTTTTCCCTGCTGGCGTTTTTCTTCTTCGCGGATCACATGAGCGATTTCCGGATCAACGATATCGAGTTGCGACATGATTTCCCTTTCGTATGCACCATGTAGATCAGAAGACAGGAGCCAGAAGGCAGGAGTCAGAAGACAGGAGTCAGAAATCAAAAATCAAAACTTGTTCATCCTGCCATCAGGGTCCTATGCTCATGCGTCGTTGTCACCCTCAGGGTCATGAAGGTCAGTGGGATTCAGGAATCTGCTGTTTTATCAGACGGAGGGGAGTACCCCTCTTGCGTCAAACGCTCGATCAGGTCCAACCGCCGCTGATGGCGTCCTCCTTCAAATGCCTCGTCAAGCCACACATTCACAATTTCTATGGCCAGATCGCGGCCGAGGAAACGGCTCCCAAGACAAAGAATATTACTGTCGTTGTGACGGCGACTCATTTTCGCGGCATAGGGCTCGGAGGCATGCACCGCGCGAATTCCGGGAATGCGGTTGGCCACCATGCACATCCCGATACCGCTCCCGCAAACCAAAATGCCTCGGTCGCCTTCCCCTTCAGCTACGGCCCGCGCTACTCTTGCCGCATAATACGGGTAGTCGACGGAATCGATGCCGTAGGCGCCGAAGTCTTCCACCTCATGATGCAGAGCTCTGAGATGGGGCGCGATGACTTCTTTCAGATCCCACCCGGCATGGTCACATCCAACTATTATCTTCATAGGGGTCTTTCAGGCTCCCGTCCACCTTTAGAAAACCAATTGGCTCCCAAGCTTCCGCTGGTTCCCAAGCTGGAGCTTGGGAACCAGCGGAATAGCGGATTTTCAGGCTCCAGCCCACTTTTTGAAGACCAGGGTGCCATTCGTCCCGCCAAAACCGAAAGAGTTGGACAGGGCGATACGGATGGCTGCCGGCCTGGCCTGGTTGGGCACGTAGTCCAGATCGCATTCCGGGTCCGGGTGCTCATGGTTGATGGTCGGGGGCATGATCTGTCGCTCGATGGCAAGGGCTGTGTACGCGCCTTCCACTCCCCCAGCGGCCCCCAAAAGGTGGCCGGTCATGGACTTGGTGGAACTGATTCCCATCTTCCAGGCATGGTCGCCGAAAACCGTCTTAATGGCCTGCGTTTCATACTTGTCGTTGAGGTCGGTGGAAGTCCCGTGAGCATTGATATAATCCACATCAGTCGGCGCGATGCCGGCATCCCGCAAAGCGTTCCCCATGCAACGGGCTGCGCCTTCTCCCTCCGGGGCCGGAGCGGCCATGTGGTAAGCGTCTCCCGAAGCGCCGAAGCCGATTACCTCGGCGTAGATTTTGGCTCCTCGTTCCAAGGCCTGCTGCATATCTTCGAGGACCAGGATGGCGCTTCCCTCACCCATCACAAATCCGTCACGATTCAGGTCAAATGGCCGAGAGGCCTTTTCCGGTTCGTCATTATGGGTGGAAAGAGCGCGCATAGCGTTAAAGCCGGCAACCGCCAGACCGGTAATGGTCGCTTCCACTCCCCCGCTGAGCATGACGTCTGCCATGCCGTCGCGAATCATGTGGAAAGCCTGGCCAATCGCATGGGTGCCGGCAGCACAGGCTGTCTGTACGGAGAAGTTTGGTCCTTTCAGTCCGTGATAAATGGAAATGAGACCTGGAGCCATGTTGCTGATGATCATGGGAATAAAGAAGGGACTGACTCGCTTTGGACCTGACTCGAGTAGCAGTTTATGGGTCTCTTCGATGGTGGTGATGCCACCCAGTCCGCAGCCCATGATGACGCCTGCCCGTTCACAAAGCTCAGGTGTCGTTTGCAGCCGACTGTCATCCAGGGCGAGACGAGCGGCGCCAAGAGCGAATTGCAGGAAGAGGTCCATCTTGCGAAGTTCTTTCTTGGGGACAAAATCCTCAGGATGGAAATCCTTCACTTCGCCGGCAATACGGGTGGCGAAGGTGCTCGCGTCAAAACGGGTAATGGGACCGATTCCGGATTTGCCTTGCACAAGGCTATCCCAGTTCTCTTCGACCCCCATTCCCAAAGGTGAAACCAGACCAATCCCCGTGATGACTGCCCGCCGCCGCTTATGCAACTCCATGAAATCCTCCAAATTAGCTCTTAGCTGTTGGCTCTTAGCTCTTAGGAACTGTCCAAAAACAACATGCACTCATTTCAGCCTTTTTTCAAACCACGAAGAACACGAAGAGCACGAAGGAATCACTTCGTGTTCTTCGTGGTAAAAGAAGGTTCCTTATTCTTGGACGACTCCTAAGAGCTAACTGCCAACTGTGCGCTCGCACTTCTCAGCCCATGAACATCCCGCCGTTCACATGAATTACCTGACCGGTGATGTAACCGGCCTGGTCCGAAACCAGAAACTTCACCGCCGCTGCCACCTCCTCGGGAGTTCCGTACCGCCCCGCTGGAATTTGGCTCAGGAGCTCCTCTTTGACCTTTTCGGGGAGCTTGTGCGTCATGTCCGTCTCGATGAATCCGGGCGCCACGGCGTTCACCGTGATATTTCGAGAAATCAACTCGCGGGCCATTGAGCGGGTGAGGCCGATGATACCCGCTTTGGCGGCCGCATAATTACACTGCCCTGCATTCCCAATGACCCCGACAACGGACGTGATGTTGATGATACGGCCATATTTCTGACGCATCATCATTTTAACGACTGCCTGGGAGCAGAGAAAGGCCCCTTTGAGGTTGGTGTTGAGGACCGTGTCCCATTCGCCTGCTTTCATCAAAGCGAGCAGGTTGTCCCGCGCAACTCCGGCATTATTGACCAGCACGTCGACCCGGTTATGCGTCTTGGCAATCTCTTTGAAAGCCTCTTTGGTGGCTTCCGGGTCTGAGACATCGAACCGACACAGTTGAGGGGCGCCGCCTTTGGCTTCGACGGCGGCCGCGGTCTCTTGTGCCGCATCCGGACTCGTACTGTAATTGACGACCACGGTGCAACCCGGTTCAGCCAAAGCGACCGCAATCCCCCGCCCAATGCCCCGGCTGGCTCCCGTAACTACAATCACGCGTTTTTCAGTCATTCTCAAATCCTGCTTTTCTCAGTCCCCGCGTTCTTGCTTAATCTTCTTTATAAACGCCGGGATGAATTCAAAGAGATCGGCAACGACGCCGTATGTGGCCACATCGAAGATGGGCGCCATAGGGTCCTTGTTCACTGCCACAATGACTTTGGAGCTCTGCATCCCCACCAGATGTTGAATTGCTCCGGCTATGCCCACCGCCATGTAAAGCGATGGGGAGACTGTGCGGCCGGTCTGACCGACCTGATGAGACGGTGCGATCCAGCCTTCCTCGACCGCCCCGCGCGAGGCGCCAACGGCCCCTTTGATGAGTTGAGCCAGTTCCTCGATGAGCGCGAAATTCTCGGGTTTCTTCAGTCCCCGGCCCCCGGAGACAATGGCATCGGCTTCGGTCAGCTTCGCCGTTTGATCCTTCTCGGGTATCACTTCGAGGACTTCAACGCGACTCTTGAGGCACGCCTCGGGAACCGAAACCGGGACGACTTCCCCCTGGTGGGTGGGCTGTTTCGAGGGTTTCATCACTTTGGGGCGGACCGTGGCCATCTGCGGCCTCTTGTTGGGGCAGATGATCGTTGCCATGACATTCCCGCCAAAGGCCGGCCGAGTTTGGAGCAACAGCCCGTCAGCGCTGATATCAAGTTCGGTGCAGTCGGCGGTGAGACCGGTATGCAGGGAAGCCGCCACCCGGGGAATGAATGAGCGTCCGATGCTTGTGGCCCCAGCAAGCAGAATTTCGGGCTTTTTCGCGCGCACCAACTCGACTAGGACATCGGCATAAGTATCGTCGGCAAAGTGGGCCAATTCAGGGTAATCTACCACATAAACCGTATCGGCGCCGAAGGCCACGAGCTCTTTTGCGGAGTCTTCGCTCAGGTTATGTCCGAGCAGCACCGCAGCCAGAGGCACCCCGCGCTTGTCCGCAAGGACGCGCCCCGTGCTGAGAAGTTCATGGCTGACGCGATGGACGGTCCCTTCGCGCCATTCGGCAAAAACCCAAACGCCCTTGTACGCACCCAGATCCGCTGCCGGCCCGGCGCCTACTTCGGGGAGTGACAGAGCCCCAAATTCACAGGTGTCCACACACATACCGCACAGCGTACACTCATCGGTAATCTCGATGGTGGTTTCACCGACGATGATGGCGGAAAATGGACAGACATCAACACAAACCTCACAAAGCGTACACTTCTTGCGATCGACAAGCGCTTTCATATTCCCGGCACCTTGGCTTCCTTGAGATAATGATAAAGCTGGTCGACCTGTTCCTCGATGGTTCCCTGAAGAACGATGCGGTCCCCGCGGCGTGGCGGGCTGAAGACGCGAACAACCTGGGTATACGATCCGGCAAGACCCACCGCGCTTGGGTCAAGCCCGAGATCGTTCACACCCCACACCGGAATTTCGGCCTTTTTCGCGCGCATCTTGTGTCGCAGTGAGGGCAGACGCGGCTCTCCAAGCTCCTTGATCACCGTAACCAGGGACGGCATGGGAAGCTTCCAGATCTCCATGCCTTCATCGGTCTGCCGGGTCACTTTCAGGTGGCGTTCATCAATCATTTCGATTTTCTTGACGAAGGTCGCGTACGGAATGTCGAGAAGCGTTGCCATTTCCGGACCCACCTGTGCCGTGTCGCCGTCGATGGCCTGCTTGCCGCAGAGGACCAAATCGACGTCACCCAGTTTGCGAACGGCGCTGGCCAGAGTGGTGGAAGTTGCCCACGTATCGGAGCCCGCGAAGGCTCGGTCACTCAGCAAAATGGCATCATCCACTCCGCGCGAGAGCGCCTCCCGCAGCGCCTCATCAGCCTGAGGCGGTCCCATGGTCAGGACGGTGATCCGGGCGCCAAGCGCATCTTTGATTTTCAATGCCGCTTCCACAGCAAAAAGATCGAACGGGTTAACAATGGACTCGACACCCTGCCGGACCAGCGTGTGAGTGTCCGGGTCAATTCGGACGTTCTTGGCGTCGGGCACCTGTTTGATACAGACTGCAATGTGCATGAAAGTTCCCTGTTTTGGTGGATTCCCTAGAAGAAGGTTTCCTTTATGCGGCTGTATTCCTTGTTCAGTTCCTGACCAATGATATTCCGCTGGATTTCATTGGTGCCCTCATAGATCTGGAGGATCTTGGCATCGCGCATCATCTTTTCCACCGGATAATCCTGCATGTAGCCATAGCCGCCAAGCACCTGCACCGCTTCCGTCGCCACCTGCATGGCCACATCGGTTGGGAATACCTTGCAAATGGCTGCGATTTTGCTGGCATCGGGAGGGTCGGTGTCCATGTAGCGAGCGGCCGCGTAGATCAGAGCGCGGGCGGCTTCGACCTTGATCGCCATATCGGCAAGTTTATGCTGGATGGCCTGGAAACTGATGATCGGTTTGCCGAACTGCTCGCGCTTACGCGCGTATTCCACGGCAATGTCCATGGCCCCCTGGGCTAGTCCCACACCCAGGGCCCCGATCCCCGGGCGGGATTTGTCAAAGGTCTTCATGGCGATGATGAAGCCCAGTCCTTCGCGACCAATCAAACGTTCCCTGGGGATCCGGCAGTCCTGGAAAATGAGCTCCCGCGTGGCCGAAGCCCGGATGCCCAGTTTTTTTTCTTTCTTGCCGAAGGTGAATCCCGGGTCACCTTTTTCCACAATGAAGAAGCTTGCTCCCCGCGGTCCTTTGGCACGATCGGTGATCGTCAGAACGGAGTAGATTTCTGCTTCTCCGCCGCTCGTGATCCATTGCTTGGTGCCATTGAGAACGTAGTGGTCGCCATCGCGAACAGCCGTAGTCTTGATGCCCGAAACATCGCTGCCCGCTCCGGACTCGGTCAGACCAAAAGCGGCCAACCGTTTACCGCTGGCGATATCCGGGAGGTATCGCTGCTTTTGATCATCGTTTCCATGGAGCAAGATCGGGTAAGCCCCCAGACCGCTCGCCGCAAAAGAAGTCGCGACTCCGATACAGGCTGTTGCGAGTTGCTCGACGGCAAGGCAATTCTCAAGAATTCCTCCGCCCATTCCCCCATAGGACTCGGGGATGTAGAGCCCGAAAAGGTCGGACTGAGCGAGCACTCCCAGAATCTCCCTGGGGAACTCGTCCTGCTGGTCCAGTTCCGCGCGCACCGGGCGAATCTTTTCTCTGGCGATCTGCTCCGCCAGTTCCTGGATCATTTTCTGTTCTTCCGTCAAAAAATAGTCCACCGACATTCTCTCCTTTGTGCCAGTCTCCTCGGCGCCCCAGGGTTATTGCATCAGGGAACCGGTATCATCAAAAGGGATCACTTTTGCAGTTTGTCATCTGACTTCTGCGTCCTGGCTTCTGAGTTCTGTTTTTGCGTAAATCCCCATTTGCTCCTCAGTTGTTCCAGCATGAGGGCCGTGTTAGCGTGTCTCAAATCAGCCAGCACGCCATCCTTTTCCAACTCGGCTGAGAGGCGCTCATACACCCTGTCGTTCACCAGTCGCGATGCAAGAAGAATCGCATTGGCTATGGCCTTTGCCTGGGAGCGGCCATGGGCGACCACCACTGTCCGGCGTACTCCAAGCAATGGCGCGCCTCCGACATTCCGATAATCATAGTTGCCCTGAAAACGCTCAAGTATCAGTCGGAGCCTTTCACTCGTGCTTGGGTCCTGGTCATCCACGTTGGCTTCGAGACACTGCAAAAGGGTTTGCAACAGTCCTTCGTACATCTTCAAGAGAAGGTTTCCAACAAACCCGTCACAAATGGCGGCGTCGGTCCGGTCTGTGAAAAGATCCTGGGGCTCGACATTCCCGATGAAATGCAGGCTGGAACGCTCCAGAAGAGTAAACGCCCGCTGAATGACCCGCATGCCCTTCGATGGTTCCTGACCGATATTAAGCAGCCCAACTCGAGGATGGTCCAGGGCCTGGGTAACCTTCAGATAAACATTGGCGAGTGCTGCGGACTGAGCCAGATGAATGGTGTTCGCTTCTGCCTGAGCCCCCGCGTCCATCAAAAGCACCTTACCGCTAGGGGTCGGAAGCGGCACCGCCACGGCCGGGCGCCGAAGCCCGGGAATGAGGCCGACGAAGTGTTTCGCCGTCGCGACAATGGCCGCACTGTTGCCGGCGCTCACCACGGCATCGACTTCGCCTTCAGCCAGCAGGCGCATGGCCACACTCAACGATGCCCCTCGCTTCTTGCGGATCGCTACCGGCCCCGCTTCGCCCATGCCAATCACCTCAGAAGCGTGGACTATACGGATTGAAGAGGCCTCCGAGGAGCGGCCGAGGATGGTCGAAAGCTGCTTCTCGTTACCGATCAGGAGCAGCTCTGCCGGGCATTGCGGCATTGCCAGGAACGATCCCTGAACCGGCGCTTCCGGAGCATGGTCCCCGCCCATGGCGTCTACCGCGATCCGCATAGCTGGAAACCTTCTGCCGATGGAACAAGGAGGCTATTCTTCTTCAAGCTCCAGAACTAACCGATCGCGATAATAGCCGCATCCCGGACAAACCCGGTGAGGCAGGCGCATCTCGTTACACTGTGGACAGCGCGACAGTGACGGCCCGGCCAAGGTTCTATGGGCATTCCGTTTATCCCGTCGTGACTTGGAAGTTTTCCTTTTTGGTACACCCATTGCCTATTCTCCTGAAGGAGCGCGCTTCGTTGGCGCTCGTTCCCAAAGTAAGGGCGCGGCTTGCGCACGCCCGCATAAAATCAGTGATCTTTGGCGCTGGTGAGGCGCGTTTTTATCGCTTCCAAAGCGGCAAAAGGCGAGCCAGCCGCACTTTTTTCACATCTACACGGCTCTTCGTTTAGATCCGCTCCGCAACGCGGGCAAATCCCCAGACAATTCTCGGAGCAAAGGATTTTTACCGGCAAAGCGAGAAAGATCTGTTCGGCAACCAGTTGATCGATTTCGATGATGACCCCGTCAAAAAACTCGTAATCCAGGTCGCTCGCCTCCAGTTCTATTTCTTCCGATGGTTGAGGCTCCTCGCCTTCGACCAGGAAAATGTCAACGGTTTCCTCCAAAGGCCAGGGGAATGCCTTCAAACATCGATGGCAGATGACCTGAAGCGTTCCCCGGAGGGTTCCCTGGATGTGAATGTGGTCCGAGCGCTTCTGAATTTCCAGGTCCACATTCAGCGGACGAATCAACTTGAACTCAAAGGGATCTGCTGCAGGCAAATGCTGCCTGAACCGGGTGTCATCCCAATGAAAATGCAGAAACCTCCCAGATTCGGGGATTTCATCAACCCGTACGCGCATGACTTCCCTTCGCCAGTTTATTAAAGCCTCTAACTATAAAGATCCGTGAGAGACTGTCAAGTCCTTTTAGGTCCT
>JADGQM010000436.1 GCA_017881795.1 Syntrophobacteraceae bacterium | reverse complement strand
CTGTAGATTGCCCAGTGCATGAAACATTATAGTAATATCCCTCATAGAGGACCACACCGGCTATGACGCCTGAGCCATTTAGTGTCATTGTGTTTCCGCTGACGGAGCCGCACCCGGTAAAACTGTTCTGAGTGACGGTCACGAACAGATCACCAGCTTCCCCGAACGCACCAGAGAAGCACGAGTAATTCCCGGATATTGTTCCGGCTCTCAGATATTGATCAACATAGTACTGAACATTACATCCCGATTGTGTAATATCAGCTATCCCGCTCCCGGAATATGGCCCGTCACACTCTGTACCCACACCTTCGGCCGTACAGCACAGTTGTGTTAGCGTCTCCGAGCCGCTCCATTTCCCCCCAATGTTGAGACACGGTGATGATGAACACGAACTTGAAGCCAAAGCAGCGTCTTCCTCCTCTGGTGACATGACACCGAAAGGCAAATCGGTCGGATCACCAGGCGAGTCGAGAGCAGCAAAGCCCGCGCCAGGCGCACCCGAACCGGCGCCAGGCCGGTTATCGGCTCGGCTAAGTCCCAACTGATCTGGCTGATGATTCTTTTGCAACAGGCTGAAAATCCAGTTAGGAGTCAGACTCAATTGGTGGAACGGCGGAGCCCCAGTTTGACCCGACGTCCCCGAATTTTCAGCCATGGCAGGAAAAGTGTTGGTTGCGATAAACACCAAAAGCGACACAGCCATCAGCCAAACATTTACACCAGTGCGCGATTTCATTTCCCTTACCCTCCGTTGTTTAAAGTTCCCCTCAGAAGACATGGCCACAGACGATCATTGGTACTGTCGAACAATACGGAGCATTCCGTTGATTCCGTCTGCCTCCACCCACGCCGGCCGAGGCAGACCGCTTATGCAACTGATGAAAGGAGGGACGGCTTGACTATCCAAATCCCATGCATCAGATTAGTTTTCCCTTTTGGTTTTACGAAAGAAGACTCGTGAAATCCTGGCAACCCTTTTGACTGCATGATTCTGGGGACCGACCGTGCAAAAATCGATGCACAACCTGTAAAGGAGTAAATAATTCATATGAAATTCATGAGAGGGCCGGGCAACGTCAAACCGCTCGTGCCAAATCCGCAAACCAGGCAAAGCCTTTCACTTGAGACATACCGTCATCACAATGCAAAGACTTGCCAGTTAGGCTACTCCATGATTAGCGCTTCTGCAACAATTTTCACCGGGCTGATACATTCGGATACGGAGCGCGGCCGCCCAGAGAGCAAAAAGGCCCGGGTGCGATCAGCCTTTCGGAACCTCCGGAATTGCCCTGATCAGTTTTACAACCGTCCTACACCTGCGAGCGAGCTCACCAGCGGTTCAAGAAAGAGGGCGAGGGGGAGAAGATTTGGCGGCGTAGTCGCTTAGAGCTTTGTACATGAAAGCCTGTGCCCATCGAAAAAAGACGGTCTTGTTCCGGGTCCCGTTTTCCAGCAATTTGAAATAAAACTGGTTATTGCCGTCAAAAAAATCCTCCAGTGCGGTTTGTAAGAGTTGATCCGCGATCTCGTTTTTTCCCAAAATGAGAGCCGTAATGATCGTCTGTCCGACATCCTGGATATCTACGGGGTAGGTCTGAAAAGGGCTCCAACGAGGGAGACATCCCTCCATCAGGGTATGGTGAAAGTAATGCCAACCCTGATCGATGGCTCGATCCACCTCGGGCCTTGGGCAGATCTGATTGATGATATGGAGATGCTGCAAGATGAAACCTGTATGCCGGGCATCAATGATGGTGTCAACTACGTCGGAATTGACTGGGTCGGTATAATACCAAGAGCCGTCTCCATTTTGTCCGTGGGCCAGGAATAAGGCAACATCTTCGGCAAAAGACAGCTTGTCCTGGTCGTGAGTCATGCGGCCAAAACGGGCCACAGCAGAGCCGCCCACAACGCTGGAATTCATTATGAGTCGTTGATCTCCAGGGCCATAATAAAGGCAGGTTCCCGTATCAAATCGAACGTAGCCCATCACCTTCACGAAAGATTGCATGATTCCCTCCAGGAAATCGAACAAGCCCGCTCGAGGTAAAATTTCTCGCGCATCCATAAGACCATGGGCCACAAAACCAGTAGTGACTGCAGTGGGCCAGTGCGCCGGATGAGCTTCCTGGCCGCCCCAGGCAAACGGCAAGCCCCAGCAGGGCAACTCATATCCCGGGCTGCGGCTCCGTTTGATCAATTCATACACCTTGTTCGCACCATTGAGGTATCTCGAGTCCCCGGTCATGGCGTAAAGGCTGGCGTGCCCACTGAGGATTAGCCCGAGGGCAAGAGGCATGATCACTCCAGGGGAGAAGTCGAACAAGCCGGCCGGGAGATAGACATGATAAGGCTTAAGAAACTTGCGAGCCGCGTCCAAAATAGACCCAAGCAGTGGTGAGGAGCCCCAGCGGGTAATCTTTTCGTCAATTTGATAAGGATCGGTCCCTCGATAATTCCTGACCTCGAACCACTCCCACATTCGATGACAGATCTCAATGCAACTTTCACCCAATGAATCCATGATACCTTTGTCCTGTTTGATGGAGGTGATAATTTTCGACGAAGTCTATCATCCAAGTGGTTAGATCGATCTTATCGGCCAGCATTCTCCTGCGACGGCCGGCCCATTCTTCCCTCAGCCCCGGATGTTCCAGCAACTCGGCTATTCGTCTGAACATCCTCTCCTCCTCCTGAGGCAGAAAACCATAGGTGAGCCCATATTTCTTCTCCAATTCCTCGATTACGGAGCAGCGTCCCACGAAGGTATTACACCGGATGGCCGGTGTTCCGAGGACCGCGGCTTCCATGGTCATGGTTTGGCTGTCGGCGATGAGCATGGTGGCGAAAGCCAGGGCGTGATGGATAAGATGAGGCGGGATCGCGATCTGGTAGGGTGTGAATTCCGCCGGCGCATCTCCCTCAACCGTCAGGAAAACCCGACCGAACCTTGAAAGATAGTCGATCAGTCGCCTTTTGGCCTCGAGGCTCAAGCCTCGATGGCTATCATCGTGATGGGCCTTGAAGGCCACCAACCGTATGATGAAGAAGGGTTCGTCGGGCGACAAACCCAGGAGCCCAAGCACGGCCGGGTCCGGCTGAAAACGGTCGGGGTGAAGATATGCCAGTTCGTGATAACTATTGTGCGTGAAGAACCGAGGCGTTCGCTTGTCTCGCAGACAATCGGGGATCACAATGGCATCGGCAAAGGGGTAGGTCAAGCGGGCGAACCGCTGGACATAGTCGGCGTCATCCTCGTTGAAGATGATGGAACATGCCCTGGTGATTTTGGAAACGTGAGCCGCGGAGACCGAGGTACCCAGCAGGAGGTCGGCCCGGTGATCCAGCGCG
>JADGQM010000126.1 GCA_017881795.1 Syntrophobacteraceae bacterium | reverse complement strand
TGCGTTCATGCAAACAAGATTGATAAACCGGCTTCCTTTGGGAATTTTTGCCGAAAAACTCTTTGGAATCATCCCTGAGACCCCGAAAGGATAGTGATGAAAGCTCTGAGTATTCAGCAGCCCTTTGCGTTTGAAATTCTTAGTGGCCAGAAAACGATCGAAGTTAGAACCTGGGATACCCTTCACAGAGGGGATCTGCTCATCTGTTCCTCAGGAAAACCCGCATTTTCCAGGGTGGAAATGGAGGAGATGGAGGAGGAGTATGGATGCACCTTCCTTTATGGACATGCACTTTGTCTTGTCTGCGTTACGGAGGTGCGCCCCGTGAGAAGAGGAGACGAGGAGAAGGCACTGGTGGATGAAATCGATATCGAAGCCTACTCTTGGGTGCTGGAAGATATTCGTCCCGTTGTTCCGTTCCCCGTCAAAGGGAGGCAGGGCCTCTTCGAGATCGATGATGCCCTCATCACCGTATCGCCGTTCCAATACGATGAACCGGTTGTTGTAAAGGGCGGAACCCTGGCTCAAGATTTGGGAATCGATTTCTCCGAGTGGCACGGCAGAGCCTCAGAAATTCTCCTGACCGAAGAAGGAGAACCCAGGATCCATGTGACATGGGACAGCTTGTCCCTGAGGAGTATGCCGCTGCCGGTCATAGACAAGTGTGTGAAAGAGGGCTTTGACTGGACGGGGGTTCTTCTGCGCCTCCATGAGATCGACCACGCTGAGGCGAGGGATACATGGGATGATGTTCGGGATGCGATTGAAAATATCGAGGAAGAGCATTCCTATCTATTTCAATAAAGGTTGGGCAGCCCCGTCATGTAGCACCAAGGTCTTATTGTGTCCGTGCGTTTCCTGTCTTATTATCTGGGCTGTAGCCATCGGTCTGAGAATTCGGGGTGCTTTTGTGGCGGCCCAGATTACGGCAGGATCTATTTGCCCAAACTGTACGAGGCGCTTTCCTTCAACCCCGAAGACTTCACCCTGTTCCATGCATTGAAGGAAGGAAAGGGTCGCGATGAAGAACCACAAATTATTGAAGGCTCTTGCATTTGGTGGGCGGTGGTTCCATCAAGAGGGCAAAGTTTACAAAAACCAACCCGAAATGATCCGTGGATGAATGCGCGACGCCGTCGCGCGGAACGATGGGATGACGACTGCATGAAACAGGAGGCTGAGTTATGAAAACAAAGGCAATGTGCAGGCTTGGTCTGAGCGGGTTCCTCATTCTGCTCATGGTGGTTCCCCCCGGAGCCTTTGGGCAGACTACGGGGACCGCCGGAACCTTCAGCCAGGAGGAATTGGACCAGATGTTGGCGCCCATCGCCCTCTACCCTGACTCGCTGCTTGCTCAGATCCTGGTGGCGTCGACCTATCCCCTTGAGGTGGTGGAAGCAGACCGCTGGGTAATGCGCAACCCGGGCCTCAAGGGAGACCAGCTCAACGATGCGCTCGACAAGATGAACTGGGACCTCAGTGTGAAAGCTCTGGCGCCATTTCCCGACGTCCTTCACATGATGAGTGAAAAACTGGAGTGGACTCAGAAGGTGGGTGATGCTTTCCTGGCTCAGGAAGCGGCGGTCATGGCCACCATCCAACAATTGCGCGCCAAGGCTCGGGCTCAGGGCAACCTGCAGGATACCAAGGAGCAGAAGGTCATCGTCCAGGGTGACGCGATCGAGATTCAACCCACCAACCCATCCGTCATTTACGTGCCGACTTACAACCCGACCGTGGTTTATGGCTCCTGGTGGTATCCGTCGTACCCTCCCTACTATTACAACCCGGTGGGAGCGACGGTTGCCGCAGGCGTGTTTGGCTTTGCCGCAGGGGTGGCGGTTGGGGCCGCCTGGAACTCGGGATGGGGAAGTTGGAACTGGGGGGGTGGCAGCTTCAACGCCAACGTCAACCGGAACGTCAATATCAACCGCAACAATATCAACGCTTCGAATATCCAGACTTCAAAGTGGCAGCATGATTCCGCGCATCGAAAAGGCGTTGCCTATCGCGACTCTGCCACCCGGGAGCGCTACGGCCAGAAGGGCGCAGGTTCTGCGGATGCCAGGCGTGATTATCGCGGCTTTTCTCAGGACGGGAAAGGCCGGGGCCAGGGAGATCTTAGCCGACCAGGCGGGGGACAGCTTGCGGATAGACGTCCATCGGATCGACCCGGAGCGGGGGCGGCGAACAGACCCAACGCCGCATCAACCATGCAGGGCCTTCAGTCCCAGAGGCCCGGAGGGGGAGCGGGGAATAGGCCCTCCGGAGACTCTGCGCTGAAAGGCGCTCAATCTGGGAGAGCCGGACTGGGAGCTGGAACCAGACCCGGCGGAGACTCTTCCTTAAAGGGCGCCGGGCAGCGCCCGAGCGGAAGTGGCGGTGCGTTTCAAGGCATGGGAAGCGGCAAAGAAACCAGAATGAGCGCAGATCGTGGCCGTGCCAGTCGTCAGCAATCATCGGGGGCCATGCGTGGTCAGGGTGGCGGAGGCAATCGCGCATCCGTCGGTGGTGGCGGTGGCGCTGCTCGTGGCGGTGGCGGTGGAGGAGGAGGTCGTGGTGGCGGCGGTCGTGGCGGCGGCCGCAGATAGCGACAGGCCGGTTTTCTGCGCTGGAGTTCGTTGATGACAACCATGAAAACAGCGCATTCTTGACACATCCTGGCTTGATGGAGGTGTAAACGATGTTTCTACTGATAAGAAGTGTGACACTCAAGTTTAAGTTCCGGTTTAGATTGGCCGCCGTGATCGTGTTCTTCCTGATCCTGACTGTATTGTGCAATGGGGCATTCGCTGCGGGGGTAAGCCACAAAGGTCTCCAGAAGACTTTCGCCTCCCCTGAAGAGGCCGCTACGGCTCTGGTGGCGGCAGCAAGAACCGATGATGTGAGCGAGCTTTTGTCCATTTTGGGGCCTGAAGGCGCGCCCCTGATTTCCTCCGGTGATGACGTTGCCGACCGAGAGGGACGCGATAAATTTGTTCGGATGTACGAGGAAAAAAACGCGGTAGTAAGGGAAGGCGACCAGAAGGCCGTCCTCGAAGTGGGGAATGACGCCTGGCCGCTCCCGATTCCCATGGTGAAGGAAGGGGGAAGCTGGCGCTTCGATACCAAGCAAGGCGCAGAGGAAATCATTGACCGTCGCATCGGGAAGAACGAATTAAGCGCCATCCAGGTGTGTCTTGCTTACTTTGACGCCCAGCGTGAATATGCGGCCAAAGACCGGGATGGCGACGGCTTGCTGGAGTATGCCCAGAAATTTGCGAGTACACCGGGTAAGAAGGACGGGCTGTACTGGGAATCCAGGGAAGGGGAAGAAACGAGTCCCCTCGGGCCGTTGGCCGCCCAGGCCAGAGAGGAAGGGTATACCCGAAAGAAGGCCGGTAGTCAGCCGTCTCCCTACCATGGCTATTTCTATAAAATTCTGAAGGCGCAAGGGAAGAACGCTCCCGGCGGGGCCTACAGCTATGTGGTCAAGGACAAGATGATCGGTGGATTTGCTCTTGTGGCCCACCCGGCCAGTTATGGAACGTCCGGGATCATGACCTTCATCGTGAACCATGACGGGGTGGTCTATGAAAAGGATCTGGGCAAAAATACCGAAGCTGTGGTTCAGGTCATGACCAGCTTCGACCCTGATAAGACGTGGCGGAAGATAGAAAGCAAAGACCTTGAACCTGTGCCGAGCAGTGGCACTTAGTATAGCTCAACAGACTAAAGTGACCATAAGCCAAGAATGTCATTCCCGTTAAATGCGGTGGGGATCGGGCGAGAGCCTCAAATAGGACGTTGAACCCAAGAGAATGGTTCGATTTCTAACACGTAAAGGAGGAACAGATCTATGGAACGAAAGGTGATGGTTTTTTTGCTTGTGGCTGTATTTGCGTTGCCAGGCCTGGCGAGAGCGGTGACCGAAGAGGACTTCAAGGTTAAGACCACTCAGAACCTCATCAATTTGTGTACCGCTTCCGCCGCCGATCCGCATCGAGACAAAGCGATTCACTTCTGTCACGGTTATCTCGTCGGAGCATACGACTATCACGTAACCGAGAACTCCGGGCCTGACGGAAAAATGCTGTTCTGTCTGCCCGATCCTTCACCAACGCGTAATGCCGCAATTAATATGTTTATCGAGTGGGCCAAGGCACATCCGCAGTACATGGGAGAGAGGCCCGTCGACACCGAGTTCCGGTTCCTGAGTAAGACGTGGCCATGCAAGAAATAGCCCGAGGCATTAGAAAGGAGCGAACCATGATGAAGATCATGATGATAGCCATTTTGGTGTTCAGCCTCGCACTCGTCGGATGTGCAGGCATGTCGCAGACTCAGCAACGAACCCTGAGCGGCGGCGCCATGGGTGCCGCCGGGGGAGCCCTGATAGGTGCGATGGCCGGTAATGCCGGTCTCGGAGCAGCCATAGGCGGTGCGGCCGGGGCGACCGGCGGCTATCTTTACGGTAAATCCAAAGATTCCGAAGCGGCGGCTTACCAGCGAGGCTACCAGCAGGGCAAGCAAGGTAATTAGGATAAGGCCGCCGGCGGAGTTTTGCTTGGTACAGCACCGCAGAAATGGGTGTCCGAATTCAGCTTGTCATACCGGCGAAAGCCTGTATCCATCCCATTTTTCTGGATTCTGGTTGTCACCGGTATGAGGCGTCAGGATAGTGGTCACTTTACTGTGCGGGGTTGTACTGAGCTCCGCCGGCGAGCACCGAAGCGATAACGACTGCTCAGGCCGGGGCCTGGCCGCCACCGCTGTGCCTGCTGCGACGTTCCCGACGGCCATCATGACCATGCGCCCTGCGTTGCGCAACTCGGCCTCGGTTTTGCACACCAGCGTGACCATCGGCTATGATGCCCCCTGGAAGACGGTGCACGGGCTCTTGATCGCAGCGGCCACGGCTGCCAACAATACCTCCTGCGACCAGAGTTAAAACCGTACTAGGGCTTCCCTGCTGGGAAGACCTGCACTGGAATCTTGCCGTAACTCTCCCGCCAGGCTGCTAACAGCACACATCCCACCTAAAAATAACTTTGGGGCAAAGCCCGAGGAGAAGGGACAAATCGCTCCACCGCTGCTGGAGCTACCCCTCCCGTCGCCTGTAGAGTATTGCCTGCATGGGTGTAGGTTTTTGCATACAGTTTGGGGCCATCGTGCAGGCATATGATTGCCGTTTTTTGACTATAATCAAGGTCTTCACTGCCTGGGCTGGAGATGGCATGTCAATTGCTTATTCAACCATATAATTCGGCGATGAGGTCTGTTGCCGCGAATACCGACTGTATTGATCAGCCGGACCGATTGCCATTTCGAGTTTCGTCCTCAACCTTAAAGGCGAAGGGAGGAATTGATGGCCAGGATACTGGTAGTAGATGATGATGAAAGCTTCCGCTGGATGCTCACGGAGTTTCTCCAGATTGAAGGCTATGAGTGCACGCCGGCGGAGAATGTGACCGAGGCTTCTCGTCATCTGGACAGGAAGAGCTTCGAGTTGACCATATCGGACTTTAACATGCCTTCACAGACCGGTCTGGATCTGCTGAAGTACGTCTCATTGAATTCTCCTTCCACCTCCTTCATCCTGATCAGCGCCGAGATTGATGCATGTCTCAGGCGAGAGGCGCTCAAACTAGGCGCCGTCGCCTGTATGGTTAAGCCATTCAAGCTTCAGGAGCTACTGGATGAAGTGGAAGATGCGCTGCAAGTGCGCTCATCGGTTCACTGAGGCTGCCGGGAAATTGAATTTCGAGACAAAAGACGCCGAAAACGATGATTTCCAATTAGACGTCTTTGGGTAGCGATACGAAGAAATTGGTCCCTTTTCCAGCTACTGATTCCACCGAGATTTTTCCACCGTGCTTTTCCACAATTTCTTTCACGATGGCCAGACCCATACCAGATCCTTTGGCTCCATTGGGTGATTGGAGGCTGGTGAATGGTTCGAACACTTTGTCATGGTCTTCTTCTTTAATACCCCTGCCGTTGTCGCTGATACAAAAGAAATGAAACCGGTCGTTTTCCTGGTGTTCGATGATAATCCTGCTTAATTCTTCTCCTCCATGATGTAAGGCATTGTCTATTAAGTTTCTGAATACCCTATGCAGTGATAATCTATCAGCGTCAATCTTGATTGAAGTTTCAGGCGTATGCAGTTCAACGTGCCTCAATGCCCAGGAAGTAGACAATTGCTCCCTGATCGTCTCCAGAGTTTCTGTGAAATCTATTCTTTCAATCTTCAAGGGAAGTTCTCTAGACTTGATGAACATATTGATATTATCTACCAGATCTCCGATGTACTCCGTTGCTTTCATGATATGCTCGCAGTAGATCTTACCTTTTTCATCCAAGACATCAGAATATTTTTGATTAAGCAATCTCACTAAGCCGTTAAGGCCGACAGCAGGACTCTTAAGGTCGTGAGACACAGAATAGGCGAAGCTCTTGATTTCTTCCGTTCTTCTTTTCACCTCCGCTTCGGCCGCTTTTTGTTTTTCAACCGCGGACTTAATGTAAATGCTGGCTAACACAAAAACTACTATTGCTGGAAAGCGATGCCAGATTTCATGAGGATTTGAAGGGAATAAGTTGTCCCAAAAATTTCCTCCGGTAAACATTAGACTGTCAAGCGTTGTTTCAAGAACCCAGTAGAGCATGATAAAAGCGGTGCATCTCAGAACTATGGGGTATTTTGCAATGAGAGATTCATAGATTCTTGTGCAAAACATAACCATCTCCATCTAAAGGGTATCTCAAAAGGAAAAATATCGAAGGTTAGTTCCCAGTATTCTGAGTGATTTTCCTTCTGGGCTGTGCCTCCTTGCTCCTGGAAGATGCACATCCTCAAATCTGGCGAATCCGATGGCCAACCCCCGCGTTTACTGTTTCCCGCTTCCTCTCATATGGTCGCAGGAACAACTGCAAAGGTTACATGAAGATCACGTCACTCATTCTTTATCGCAAAAATCCGGTTCAGACAACACACCTGTCGGTATCTGGCTGATTCGCCATGGTTTATGGTCTCTGAAGGGACCTCAACAAAGAGTTACGCTGGTGATTAAAGGGCAAGACTGGTCATTGCTCCATTTTCTCCAGAAACGACAACCGCGTTGATCTCTGACCTTTCAACTCCCCAGTGCAGCAGGAAGTTCAACGCTGAATGTCGTTCCCACACCTGGTACGCTCTCGAAGGAGAGGAGCCCTCCGTGGCGGGAAACGATCCGATGCGAGATGGCAAGCCCCAAACCCGTTCCGGTAGGTTTACTGGTGAAAAACGGATTGAAGATGTTCTGTTGCCGATCAATGGGAATTCCTGGGCCTGAGTCCTGGACTTTGATTATCACGGCAGGGCGTTTCTTATCAAAGGAAAGGATCCCATTTTGGGCGCCGATGCTCAGGGTTCCATTTTTCTCTATAGCCTCAACGGCATTTTGAACCAGGTTGGTTAAGACCTGCTGGATTTCGATAGGATCTCCGAGAACCTCAGAAAGGTTCTCCTCAATGAGTAATTTTAGTTGAATGCCATCCTGAGCCATCCTCGATCGCCAGAGCTTAAGGCTATCCTCGATGAGGACGCTCAGATCCACGTTCTTGAGCGCGGCAGTTTTTGATTCCCTGGAAAAATCCAGGGTTCTTCTGATGATGCCGTCGATCCTCTTAATATTGCTCTTGACCTCAGCAAGAATTACCCGTTCCTGGCTTGTTCGGCTGAATCTCTCTTCGTCACCGAGAACATCGATAAAGAGGGTTATTCCCTGCAATGGATTTCGGATTTCGTGAGCAATTCCGCCTGCAAGCATTCCCAAAGAAGAGAGGCGGTCCACACGGGTTAAATGCTTCTCCATGTTCCTGCTTTCAGTAATGTCACTGATGCGCACGATCGCACCCGAAACCCCGCTGATTATCTCATTGACCGGATAAACCGTGATCTGCTCAATGCGCTCAGGGGCAAACACACCCTTGCGCTCAAAGGTTGTCCTCTTCCCCTCCAGAATGGCCGAGGTGATATCACAACTGTCGCAAGGTCCGCACCTTCCAAGAGTCATTTCGTAACAGGTTTTTGCAATGACGTCTTCGCTGTCAGCGAGGTGGAAGTATTTGCCGGCAGCTTCGTTGAGCATTCTGATTCTACAATCCGTCTCAACCATTAACAGAGGATCCGAAATACCGTCGAAGACCGTCTCCAACATCGTACTGGCTCTGGCTATCTTTTCTTCCGCTTGCTTTCGCTCGATCTGTGCTTGAATTGACGCTATTCCATACGAAAGGTCATCTGCCAGGGAAGCCAGTAGTTTTGTCTCTTCTTCGTTAAAGGCATCCGGTTCGGAAGAATAAATCGTAAGTGCGCCATAGGTGCGAGTATTTACAACCAGTGGAAGGGCGATAGAAGAGGCATACCCGCGTCTCAACGCTTCAGCACGCCAAGGGGCCAGGTTAGGCTGTGTCTGTGTGTTTCTTCCGATATGGATTTTGCCCTCGCGGATCGCTAAGCCGGTAGGACCTCTTCCTCTCTCAGTGTCTGCCCATGAGATGTCGGCTGCTTCCAGATACCCCTCATCGTAGCCCGCGTATGCCAGGGGACGTACCTTCTTTTTTCCATCCGGTTCAGCCAAACCTACCCACGCCATACGGTATCCGCCGACTTGGACGATGATCTCGCACACGTGATTCAGCAGGTCCTGCTCCTCTATATTGCGTATTAGCGCCTCGTTGCATGCATTGATCGTTCGCAGGGCGCGGTTTGCCCTCTGAAGCGCCTCTTCAGCCATTACCAGTTCCCTGGTGCGCTCTTGCACACGGATTTCCAATTCATCGCGTGCTTTGCGAATGACATGCTCCATCCGCTTACGTTCGGTGATGTCCCACAGCAGCCCGTTAATCCTCAATGGTTGGCCTATGTCATTGTGAAATATTTTCGCACGGGCAATGATGTAATGCACGCTTCCATCCGGCCAGACCGCTCGGTACTCCGTTTCATACGGCACATCGTTTTCAATGGTTCGGGCCAATGCAGACCTGAGCATCTCACGGTCGTCAGGATGCACAGCTTTGTAGAACTCCTCCGTAGTTCCGGTGAATTCAGCCGGGTCGATACCGAGAAGATGGCAGACCTGATCGTCAAAGTGACGTTTGTTTTCGATCAAGTCCAGATGCCACACACCCATTTGAGCGGATCGCAGTGCAAGATCGAGCTGGGACCGGTTCTCGCGCAACTCCGTTTCCACCCGCTTGCGAAAAAAGGCCTCGACTATTGCCGGGGTAATTGCCTCTACCGCCTGCTGGTGTTCCGGCGTATACCCGCCTTCACGGTTCGCCAGGCCCAAAATCCCTATTGTTTTTCGATTGTGAATGAGCGGGACCCCGAGAAAGGCAGTCAGAGGCGGATGCTCGGAGGGCGTGCCGATGCTGTCGGGGTGCGACTTGGGGTCGTTGGTCAGCAAGCTCTTGCCATCCACCAGCACACGGCCATAGAGTCCGTGGATTTTGAAACAAAGCGGTGGTCTGCGGTGCCCGCTCTGGTCGTACATGGCGCACGCTTCCCAACCCGGGTCGCTTATTGAAATATCGTAGAGCGACCCGTCTGCATCGAACTCACCGATGAAGCCGTATTTGCTCTGAGTCAGCTCCTCGGCAGCCTTCAGGCAGGTAGCGCCCAGTTGCGTTTCCGTTTCACAGGTCAGGGCCTTGTAGAAGATCTGATTGATTGTCTCAAGGATATCGTTCTGGTACCGGACCTTCTCCTCAGCCTGCTTGCGTTCGGTGATATCGTTAGAACAGATGGCAACTTTTCTGCTCTCCGGCCCGCCGAACCGAAAGGCAGAGACGTCATACCAGCGGTTCAACGCTTTCGCTTCGTTCACAAAACGCGCCGGTTCGCCCGTCAGGGCGATGTTGCCGTAAATTTCAAACCAATGCGCTTCATTATCCGGAGCGAGATCGCGCATTAATTTCCCCTCCACATCACGCAGTCCGGTTTGCTGTTCAAATTTCGGATTGATTTCCAGAAAGCGGTAATCCACCGGCCGGCCGGCCGCATCAAAAACCATTTCGATGATACAAAACCCCTCGATTAACGAGGTGAACAGAGTGTGATATTTCTTCTGACTCTCAAGCAGGGCTTCCTCTGACCGTCGCTTCGCTGTGACATCATGAAAGACGAGCACCACCCCAATCAGGTTGCCGGCGTTGTCCGTGATCGGGGCGGCGCTATTTTCGATGGGGATTTCCCGCCCATCTCGGGTGACCAGAACCGTGTCATTCACAAGGCTGACAATGCTGCCCTCCAGCAGCACTCGTTCCACGATGTTTTCAGCCGACTTGCGGGTCTTCTCGTTAAAGATCTTGTAAACGCTCTGGATTGGCTGCCCCACTGCTTCTTCCAACTGCCAGCCGGTCAATTGTGCGCCCATCGGGTTCAGGAAAGTGACCAGGCCAGAGGCGTCGGTTGCAATCACTGCATCGCCGATACTGCTGAGAGTGACCCGAAACCACTCCCTGCTGCGATGCAACTCCTCTTCGGCTCGCTTGCGTTCGATGATTTCTTGCTGAAGTTCGGCATTGGTCCTAGCAAGGTCGGCCGTGCGCTCGTCGACCAAAGATTCAAGCTCTGTGCGGTGTCTTCTAAGCTCTTCCTCAACTTGTTTCTGTTCGGACAGATCGGTGATAACCGCGCAGACGCCCTCAAAATCTTCCAGGCTCAAGCGGTTAAGTGAAACGTTGACCGGCAGGAGTGTCCCGTCGTTTCGTTTCATCAGAAGCTCACCCTTAGCCTCCCCAAAACTGCGGCTCTCCTTGATGAGCCCCATCAATTGCGGGCGAGCTTCGGCAGCAACATAAGAGTCCAGTCTGCTGCTGATGATTTTCTGAATTGGAAGCTGCAGCATTTCCCCCAGAGTGCGATTGCAGTAATAAATCGAGTCGTCGGATGAGAGGATGAGCGCACCTTCGACAACGGACTCCACGAGGACGCGGTACCCGTGGTC
>JADGQM010000125.1 GCA_017881795.1 Syntrophobacteraceae bacterium | reverse complement strand
CCCGGTGAGGAATCCCGAGAACAGCAAAAAGCTGGTCAGGAATCCTCTGGCGAGGCATGGCTGAGACTAATTTCGCGACGATTTGAGCTTTCTCGGCAGCATTCAAGGGGGGCCCGAAGAGTTTGCCCTCCATCCGCCGAAGCAAAAGGTCTCCATAGTTGCAGCTCTCAGGAAAAACGAGGCACAGGATGGATTCCCGACGCGCTTCCTGCGCCCATTGGAAGCGCTTGAAACCGTCCACCACGGTGTATTTTGAATCTCCTCTCGCCCAGACCCACGGCGGGAACAGGATGCCCACCTTGGCGAGAGAGGCCGCCAGGCGATGGTGAGGCAAATAGCTCCGGATAGCGAAACGGTGGTCTTCCAGGTCCAGTTCATCAGGCCCGACGACAGCATGAACGGCCTGCATCTTAGGCTTCCAGGCTCTTGCCGGTCAGGCGTTCAAGCGCCTCCGCATAGCGCGCCCGAGTATTCGCCACCACCTCCGGGGGAAGATGAGGAGCTGGATGGGAAACCTTCCATCCCGAGTGAAACAGGTAATCGCGTAAATATTGTTTATCGAAGCTTTCGGGGTTGGTTCCCGGCTGATAGCGGTCCGCCGGCCAAAAACGGCTCGAATCCGGAGTCAAAACCTCATCAACAAGGATCAGTCGACCATTGATCAACCCAAACTCGAACTTGGTGTCGGCGAGCAGGATGCCGCGCTCGCGGGCGTAGCCCGCCGCCTTTTCGTAAATCTTCAGGCTCTTTTCGCGAACCTGCAGGGCGATTCCCTCCCCTACCCGCTCGCACATCTCTTCAAATGAGATGTTCTGATCGTGTTCCCCGAGAATCGCTTTGGTGGATGGAGTGAAAATGGGTTCGGGCAATCTGGCGGCATTTTGAAGATCAGGCGGCAGAAGAACGCCGCATACTCGTCCCGTGTTCTGGTAGTCTAGCCACCCGGAACCGGATAGATAGCCCCTCACGATGCACTCCACGGGAAGGACCTCGGCCTTTTTCACCCGCATGCTCCGCCCGGACAGTTCGCCAGAATATGGTTGACACGCAGGAGGATAGGTCGTTGGGTCGGTATCGATCAAGTGATTTTCCACGATATCGCTCAAGAAGCTCAGCCAAAATATGGAAAGCTGGGTAAGGATTCTCCCCTTGTCCGGTATGGGAGTGGGCATTACCACATCAAAAGCCGAAATGCGGTCGGTTGCCACAATCAGCAGTGAATCTTCCAGGTCGTAAATATCTCGAACCTTGCCGCGGGAATGGAGTCTTAAACCGGGGTAGTGAGTTTCACAAACTGGATTCCCTGTCATATAGTTCCTCCAAATTCTACCTGCACTGTTTAAAAAGTTGACCCTCCCTTTTCCCATCTGTTATTCTTGAACGCTTTGGATATCCAGTATTTCTAGGCAGATGTCAAAACAAAATCAAGGAGATTGCAGGATCGCCAGGATGAAGCCTTCAAACGAAACACCAAGGACATCGCTGCAGGGCATCGCCTCCCTGTTTGATGATTTCGAGCGCAAGGAGCTCTTCAAAAAGTACCTCTTCTTCCTCGGCTGGCTGGAATTGCTCATCTTCGGCGCCTGCTGGGTTTACCAACTCGGAACCGGCGCCCACGATCAATACGGTCCCATCGACCTTCCGTTTCCCTGGAAAACGTATTTCTTGGTTGCTTTTCTGGCGCCCATAGCGATTACCTTCCTGATTGGCGTGGTTATTGTAGGCTTTAACAAATATTTTGCCGAAGTGGAGCAACCCGGCGATGGCTCAGCGTCGCCACAGTTCGGAGACGCGCAAACAGAAGGTTCGGGACGCCTTGCCACATTGAACCGCGTGGTAAGCTGGGTGCAGAAACTGCCGTTCCTGGCGCTGTTATTGCTTCTGGCCGTTGCGGTGGTATTGTTCTACAAACTGGATATGATCCTGGCTTTCGTCGGCAGCGTAGGCGAGAAAACGGTTAAAATTATCCTCTTTTCCGCCATCGGGCTCGTGGCAATAATCTCCGTTTTCCTGCTCATCCTGATTGTCTTGAACTTCCAGCTCAGAAAGAAATCCATGGACTATCAGTACCGCAGTGAAATGGCCGAGCGTTTTGGCCTCGTCATTCTCGATGACATGACCGTACTCAACAGCGAAGGGAAACTGCTCGTCAATGGGAAGAAGGCGAAGGGAACCCCTCCCCTGCTGCCGGCCAAGACGATTGATGCAAGCCAGCCCGATCACTCTTCAGCCGGGGTGTTGCCGCGCCCTGTCGATCCTGAAACCACATGACCCAGGTTCACCCCTTCGCGAGACGAGTGCTCAGTCACCTTCATCAAGAGCAGCTCATTGCCAGGGAAGACTCAATCCTCGTAGCCGTATCGGGCGGACCGGATTCGGTGGCGCTCCTTCATGTCCTGGTTTCCCTCCGGGAGGCTTGCGGCATCAGGCAGATCGCGGTCCTTCATTTTGATCATCAGCTCCGCGGAGGCGAGTCAACGGCGGACAGCGATTTCGTAATGGCGCTCGCTGCAACCTTCGGGCTCCAAGTTCATACTGGATCTGAAGATGTGCGCTCCTATCACCACCGCCATCGCATTTCGCTGGAGATGGCAGCCCGGGCGTGTCGCCATCGGTTTTTTGAGGATGCCTTGAGCCGGCTCGAAGCCAATGCTCTCGCCTTGGGCCACACCGCCAATGATCAGGCGGAAGAAATTCTGCTCAGGCTCTTTCGTGGGGCCGGGCCTTCGGGGATGGCGGGGATGCGCCCCAGGACGGCAGGCAGGCTCATCCGCCCCCTCTTGTATGCGACTCGCAAGGAAATTCTCGTCTATCTGCACGACCACAAACTCAGCTTTCGCGAGGACGCATCCAATCGCGACCTTACCCACCAGAGGAACGCCGTCCGCCACTCCCTATTTCCTCTTCTTGGGAAACACTTTCATCCGCATGTGGTTGAGGTTCTCTGCCGCCATGCCCGTCTGGGTGCAGATGAGGAATCCTACTGGAGAGACCTCCTGGCAGCTCACTGGCCGGCCGTCTGCACTGCGGAAGCTCCTTCACGGATCATTTTGAGTGGTCGCGCGCTCCTCGGTCGGCATCCTGCTCTTCAAAGGCGGCTCCTGCGCCTGGCCATTGAACGGCTGCAGGAGAACCTCCAGGGAATCTATGCGGCGCACATTGAAACGCTCTGCAAGCTGCTCGCGTCCGGGACACCCGGGCGATCAATCCAGTTAGCAGGCGGACTGTGGGCCTTGCTGGAAGAGGAATTCCTGGTGCTTTCACGAGAACCCCAGAAGTCTTTGCCAGTTATTCAGGAGGACTTCTGCCAAACCATGGACGGCCCTGGCCGATACCAGTTTTCGTCTTTTGCGCTCGGTCTCAGTCTCAAAGACGTTCCGTCATCGGCTGATGCCGGTCCCTTTCATGATGTGCCGGGCACGATTTGGCTGGATGCCGGCACCATAAAATGGCCTCTCTTCTTGCGGTTCTGGAAGAATGGCGATCGCTTTCATCCCCTGGGGCTTGGGGGAAGCAAGAAGCTGCAGGATTTTTTTGTCGACTCGAGGGTTCCTCGAAAGGAGCGAGTCTGTGTGCCCCTCCTTTGTGATCAGGAAAAGATTTGTTGGGTTGTGGGCTATCGTCTGGACGACCGGGTGAAAGTGACCCCCCAGACCCAACAGATTTTAATAATCGAAAAGTGCGATAAAACCTGAGATCGATAGTTAGCTGTTAGCTGTTGGCTCTTAGCTCTTGGCTCGTTGAATCCATTACCCCTCACCATCAACCATCAACCATCAACCACCCCTCACTCCGCCATATACGGGAGTCCTTCCAGGGTAGGCTGAAGCTTCTCTGCAATCTGTTCCACGGTCGCTTCGAGGGCGTGTTGGGCACAGATGATCACTTCGCCGGTCTTTCTTATTTTCATTTCCACGTTGTTTTCTTTGAGCAACTTCTGACTGATCACCACCCGAATAGGGAACCCCAAGAGGTCGGCATCCTTCAGTTTTACCCCTGCTGACTCATCCCGGTCATCATAGAGGACCTCATAGCGGCTGCTCAGCTGCTCGTAGAGCTTCTCTGCCGCGTCAACCACCGCGGGGTTCTTGCCGATGGCCACGATCGCGACCTGAAAGGGAGCAATGGTGATCGGGAAGATCATCCCGGAGTCATCGTGCCAGCGCTCGATAACGGAGGCCATGAGGCGTTCGACCCCGATGCCATAGCAGCCCATGATCACCCGTTTTTGTTCTCCGGCCGGGTCAAGATAGGTCACATCCATGCTGTCAGGGGCCGTGTATTTGGTTCCCAGCTTGAAGGTATGACCGAGCTCGATGCCTCGCCCGATACGCAAGGAACCTTGCTGACACTTGAGACAGGCATCTCCCTCCCGGACTTCGGCGATGTCAGCCTTTTCGTCAATTTCAAAATCGCGTCCGAAGAGGACGTTCTTGTAGTGCATATCGATTTCGTTTGCTCCGGCAACAAAAAGATCGCGTTTTCCAATGGAAGTGTCCATGACCATCCGCGTACCTTTAATGCCGACAGGAGACAGAAAGCCTGCGTGAAGTCCCCGAGCCGCCAGGAGCTCTTCGGACGCCAGGTCCAGATGGACCGCCTTCAAATGGTTGGTGAGTTTGGCCGTCGAAATGGCGTAGTCACCACGAATCACCGCCAGCACCAGTTCTCCATCGGCATCATAGGCCACGGTTTTCAGGAAATCGGCCTCGCCGGCGCCGAAGCATTGCACCAGGTCGGCAATGGTCTTTACTCCTGGAGTAGCGATCTTTTCTCGTGGTGGAGGCGCCTCGATGGATTCATCCCTTGTGGACTTCACGCCTTCTGCCTTCTCGGTGTTCGCTCGATAGTCGCAATGCGTGCACACGACAAAGCGATCTTCGCCATTTGGGGATTCAAGCATGAATTCATGCGACCCGGTCCCCCCCATGATGCCGCTGTCGGCTTCGATGGGAATGCTGTTCAGCCCGCATCGGGCAAAGATCCGCAAATAGGCGTTAAAGATTCGGGGGTAATAAGCATCCAGATCCTCAAAGTCCCGGTGGAAGCTGTATGCATCCTTCATAAAAAACTCACGGATACGCAGGAGACCGCCCCGCGGACGGGCTTCATCACGGATTTTCGTCTGAATGTGATAGAGCATCACCGGCAGATCTCGGTAGGAGCGAAGGAAATGTTTGGCAATATCGGTCACGGTTTCTTCGTTGGTCATTGCCAGCACGAATTCCCGGTCTTTTCGGTCCTTGAAGCGGATCAGTTCCTGGCCAATATCGAAATAGCGTTTGGTTTTCTTCCACAGTTCCGCCGGATTGAGAACCGGCATGGTGATCTCCAAGCCGGCGATAGCGTTCAGCTCGTCGCGAATGATGTTCTTGATTTTCTCCGCAACCCGATGCCCGAGCGGCAGGAGCGAATAAACCCCGGCAGCTACAGGATAGATATAGCAGCCTCGAAGAAGGAAAATGTGAGACGGCGTCTCAGCTTCTTTAGGAGTTTCAAAAAGGGTGTGAATAAAGTAGGTAGAATAACGCATCTTTTCTGACCTCCTCGGCTTTCTGGCAAAGCATCCTGTGATAGTGTCGATCGCTACCGTTAAATACTACCATGTCTAATGTACGATTCACAACCAGTTATCAGATCCGGTTATCTTGACAGTTCTTGAGTCGTTCTTTAAACTACTTCATGGAAACGATTTCAGGGCATGAATTCGAGCGGGAACCGGGAGCCGTCTCAAGAACCCGGAGTAGAGACATAACCATGAGCTTGCGGAGGGATTAGTGGTCCAGACACCCGGAAATGCCATTGTCGAGCAACTGCATACCATGAAGCGGCGGATGGAGGTGCTTTTTTCCGAAAGCTTCAAAGGAGAACAGGCCGAGGGAGACTTGCCTGATTCCGGAGTGGACTCTGAACCCTGGGAACCAGCAGTGGACATCTGGGAAGGAGCGGACTTATGGCTGCTTATTGCTGACATTCCGGGAGTCGCGGAGGAGGATCTTCATGTAGAACTCGCCGAAAAGCAACTCACTATACGCGGCAAGCGCAAGACCTCGCCCGGCCGCCAAAAGATGAAGGCGGCTCAGGCCGAACGCCCTGCGGGGGCCTTTTCGCGCGCTTTCGTATTGCCTGAGGATGCTCAAGGGGATTCCGTAAAGGCGGAATTCAAGCACGGCGTGTTAACGGTGGCCGTTTCCAGAGGCCTCGGGTCATCAGTCACGACGCAAAAGGTTCAGGTTCGGGCTGGGTAATTCAAAGGAATGCGGAGTAAGTCCACTGATCACTGGTCACTGATCAATGTCTAGAATGGAGGCTTTTCAGGCATGAGCAGCAGAATAAGAACAACCGCTTTATTGGCGTTACTGACCGTCTTGATCATTTGGATAGGAGGGCGTTTTGGCGGTCAGAGCGGCATGATCATAGCGTTCGTCTTTGCCGCGATCATGAATTTTGGGAGCTACTGGTTCTCCGATAAAATTGTCCTGGCTATGTACCATGCTCAACCCATGGATGAACAGCAGGCCCCGGGGCTCTTCCGCATTGTGCGTGAGCTCGCCGCGGAGGCCCAGATTCCCATGCCGCGCATTTACATGATCCCTGAGGAAACTCCCAATGCCTTCGCCACCGGGCGCAATCCTCAAAATGCGGCGGTGGCCGTAACCGAAGGTCTCTGGCGTTTGCTCAGCCCGGAAGAGATCCGCGGGGTGCTGGCCCACGAAATTTCTCACGTCAAAAACCGCGACATCCTTGTCAGCACCATCGCTGCCACCCTGGCAGGGGTGGTCATGTTCCTTGCGAATATGGCCAGGTGGGGGGCAATATTTGGAGGATTCGGGGGGAGAAATGAAGAAGAAGGTGGGGACGGCATCCTGACTCTTATTGTCACGGCTGTCCTGGCTCCTATCGCCGCAATGCTCATCCAATTGGCGATTTCAAGGTCGCGGGAGTATCTTGCCGATGAGACCGGCGCACAGCTTTCCCATCACCCCGAGTCTCTCGCCCGTGCTTTGGAGAAACTGGAAATGGCTTCCCAACGAATCCCCATGGAAAATGCCCAACCCGCAACGGCTCACATGTTTATCGTCAACCCCCTGACGGGAAAAAGCCTCGCCAATCTCTTCAGCACTCATCCTCCGATTGCAGAGCGCATCAGGCGTCTGCGCACTATGCAGCCTCGCTGATGTCCATCGGCGGCAACTTAGGGTGATTTTCAAACAACCTTGCCGGCTGGTAGGGGCGACCGGCCGGTCGCCCCTACACAATCGGGTAAGATGGTGGCCGAACTGGCAAGAAACTTTCGCCGAGGTGTACTGGTGTTCATCCGGAAGCCTATCGACCGAATTAGAAATCGGTAGGGGCGGGTTTTACACCCACCCGCAATTGGCAATGATTTCGGCACATTTCTGGAGGGGATAAACCCCTCCCCTGCTTTCTAGATTCAAGAATATGGGTGTTGCCGGATGGAAACTACCTAATGGACCACGCCGCGCCTTCCGGCGGCTCTTCCGCTGAAGCCCTTGCGGGGGAGCACTTCTTGTTACCAATTTATCTTTGACACAAACAACTTTTTTCATTACAGGTACGAGCGTATAAGTGCGCAGTTGTTCACACCCGATTGGAGACGATCCGGATCTTTTACAGCACTCATTGCCCGGCCTTGGTCAAGGGCTAAAGCGACAGGAAAGAGAATCTCATGGCAAATGTCGTTGTCATAGGCACCCAGTGGGGAGATGAAGGAAAAGGAAAGGTTGTCGACCTGCTCACCGAAAAGGCTGACTGCGTGGTGCGTTTCCAGGGAGGAAACAATGCCGGTCACACGCTTGTTGTGAATAACCAGAAGTACATTTTTCACCTCATTCCCTCCGGCATCCTCCACCAGGGAAAGACCTGCCTGATCGGCAACGGAGTGGTGATCGACCCCGGTGTGTTGATTGAGGAAATGGATCGCCTGCAGGAGCATGGCTTTGCGGTAACCCCCGAGAATCTTGTCGTCAGTAGATACGCACACATCATCATGCCCTACCACCGGGCTCTCGATATGGCGAGGGAGAAACGCAAAGGAAGAACCAAGATCGGCACCACGGGCCGGGGGATTGGCCCATGTTATGAAGACAAGGTCAGCCGCAGTGGCATCCGCGTACACGACCTCCTGGACCCCAAGAGCTTCTCCGAAAAGCTCCATCGCAATCTCGAGGAAAAGAACTTTCTCCTTCGGCACTTTTTCGAGGAAGAACCGCTCGATCCCGCAGCCATCGAAGACGAATACCTTGCCTATGGTGAACGGCTGGCTCCTTTCGCGGGAAATGTCTCCGAGTTTCTCCACAACGCCGACCGGGAAGGGAAAAACCTTCTGTTCGAGGGCGCTCAAGGGACCCATCTTGACATCGATCATGGGACCTACCCCTTTGTCACCTCATCCAACACCGTGGCCGGCAACGCCTGTTGCGGAGCGGGAATTGGCCCCACTCGGATTCACAAGGTTTTTGGCGTGGTCAAGGCCTATACGACGCGCGTTGGATGCGGCCCCTTTCCTACTGAGCTTCTGGATGATACCGGCATACGAATCCGGGAAATCGGCGGTGAGTTCGGCGCCACCACCGGCCGTCCCCGTCGTTGCGGGTGGCTCGATATGGTGGTGGTGAACACTGCGATCCGACTCAACGGTTTATCGGGTCTCGTGATCACCAAACTGGACGTGCTCACCGGCATCCCCGTCCTTAACATTGCAACGGCTTACCAGTGTGGGCCCGGCCAAAGAGAGACCGTGCCTCCGGAACTGGAGGCCATGGAAGCCTGCAAACCGGTGCTCGAAGAATTCCCCGGATGGGGCGAAGACATCCGCAGAGTACGGCGTTTTGCTGACCTCCCCCATAATACTAAAAATTATCTGCGCGCCATCGAAGAACGGGCGAGAATGCCTTTAGCTATCATCTCGGTGGGACCGGCACGCGATGAGACCATCATTCTGAGGGATCCCTTTGAGAACTCCTGAAAGCCTTTTGCAATACTCAGAAAACACGTCACCCCGGCGCAAGCCGGGGTCCAGAAAGCCTTGAAATACCTGGATTCCGGCTTCCGCCGGAATGACGTTGAAGGACTTTTGCATGAGGCTCCTGACCCAGCTTAATGATGCTTGAAATCATTGTTTTCATTTGCGGGGCCGTGGTCATGATCCTGGAAATGGTTGGATCGCGGATCCTGGCGCCGTATCTCGGATCATCCATTGTCGTCTGGTCGAGCCTGATCGGGATCATCCTGGGGAGTCTAAGCCTCGGCTATTGGTGGGGAGGCAACCTGGCCGATCGGAATCCAACCTACCGGGCATTGTCATTAATCATTTTTCTCGCCGCCACCTTTACCACCACCATTGCCTTTTCTAAAGCCGCCACTCTGGATTACCTGCAGCACTATGCCGGAAGTATCCATCTGGCCTCGTCTCTGGCGACCCTTATCCTTTTTGCGCCGCCGAGCACCCTGCTTGGCATGGTAACACCATACGCCGTGCGACTAAAGATCAGGAACCTCCAGGAAGCGGGCCGGACCGTTGGAGGGCTGTATGCGATCTCCAGCATCGGCAGCATCCTGGGTACGTTCCTGGCAGGCTTCTTCTTGATCGCTTTTTTAGGAACCACAAATATTCTCTTCGCCCTCGCCCTCGCGCTCGTCTTGACCTCCCTTTTGGCTTCCCTCAGAGACCGGCTTCTGAAAGGCGCCGGTATGATCCTGCTGATCGCGTTTTGGAGTGGAGCGCATGGCTACGAAAACTATCTCACCGGCGTTGGTTTTCATGATATCGACACCCAGTACAACAGAATCTTTGTCTACCCTTCTATTGAAGCGCAAACCGGAAGGCCGCTCCTGATCATGGCAACCCATCCAAAGGCCGTGCAATCGGCCATGTATCCCGACGATCCTGTTGAGCTTGCTATTGATTATACGCGATATTATCAATTGATTGAGGTCTTCAAACCGGATTTCAAACGGATTCTGATGCTCGGCGGTGGCGGGTATTCCTTCCCGAAATTTGCCTTGTCTCATTACCCCGAAGCCCGGATAGACGTGGTGGAGATCGATCCGGAGGTTACGGCTCTGGCCGGAAGATTCTTTGCGCTCCGAGACGATTCAAGGCTCTCGATCTTCCACGAAGACGCCAGGAGCTTCCTCAACGCACAGGGCAAAAAATATGATGTCGTCCTTGGAGATACCTTTACTTCCCACTACTCGATTCCGTTCCATCTGAGCACGGTCGAGGCAGTGCGACGCATGCATGATGCGCTCGTAGACGATGGGGTGGCTCTGGTCAACATTCTCGCTTCCATCGATGGCAAGGACGGACGCTTTTTGAGAGCGGAGTACGCAACATTCAAAACCGTATTCTCTCAGGTGTACCTTTTTCCCGTCGCCGATCCTCACGATAGCTGGAGGTGGCAGAACGTCATGTTAGTTGCACTGAAGGCAAAGTCAGAGCCTTCCTTCAAGAGTGACGATCCGACGCTCGCACAACGGCTGACCCATCTTTGGACAGGACCTATAGCCGAGGACCTTCCGCCTTTGATGGATGATTATGCTCCCGTGGATTATTACGTTTCATTTTTTAAGTAATACTAACTCTACGCTTTGTGAACAATTTCATCCTGCTGGCTCCAAATGCGCATCACTTCAGCTTCCCATGGCCCCGGCAATTTTTCTTAAACGATCATTGACAATACCTAGAGAATTACAGTATTGCTACATTGAACGGAGGGTATGGTGTTTTTTATCTCGCCTTGTGACTACAGAATGAGCCATCAAGACCTGTCGCTTTTCCTCAGCCTACTCAAACATTTCACAAAACCAAGGAGGTGCAATTCCAACGACTGCTGTGCTACGTTGATTTCTAGAAATACCTTTCGAGATCGAACAGTTAACGCTTATTAGAGCCAACCTTTTGAGGACAGAGAGTATGAAGCTGACACGACGAAATTTCCTCAAAATCTCTGGTGCGGC
>JADGQM010000019.1 GCA_017881795.1 Syntrophobacteraceae bacterium | reverse complement strand
TAAGCTCCCGAATATTCACATTGACCGCCTGCTCCTACCATGAACGGGCGAGTGAGGAAGCGCAGGCGCTAACATCAGGTCCAAAGGAAGCTTCTAAGCACTCTCATCACGATTGCTGCTCTTGCCCCATCTGTCAGTACCTTTTCTGTACGCAAAACCTTCTCGTTCAGGATCAACCACCAGGGTCGCTTGTTTTTGAGTCCATAGAACTGCTCCCTTTAGTTCATCAAAATCCGAAGACCACACTGTGCTGCCTTGGCACATGCAGCCCACGTTCCCCTCCTCTGGCTTAAACATCCCCCCTTTGCCTAATACCTTGTACAGGATTTCTTTCTAGAAGGAAGTACCTGCGGGAATAAGTCCCGGCCAAAGGTCTTTGTCCATAAGGAGGAAGAGCCATGTTTCGTGCCGCTTTTGCGAGATGGGTGTTGCTGGTCCTGATACCTGTTGCTGTGCTGTGTTTAGCAGCGGGCAGCGCGTATGCCTCGGACCGGAATTCTGAACTGGAAGATCGAATAAAGAAGCTCGAGGAAACCCTTAAGAAGCAGGAACAGACCATCCAGGAGCTGAAAATCCTCGAGGAAACCCTCAAAAAGCAGGAACAAACTATTGCTGAGCAGAAAAAGGTGATTGAAGAAGTAAAGGCAGGAGCCAAACAGAGCCAGCCCGCTGCTCCGCCCTCTGCTGCCGCGGCGACTCAGACGGCGGCGCCCGGGCAGATGCAGCAGCAGGTCCAGGAATTGAAGGAGAAGGTGGAGCAGGTGGTCGAAACGCAGAAGAAGAGCGTTCTGAGCGTGTTCAATCCTTCCATCGGTTTTGTGAGTGAGACGATCTTCTGTTATAGCAACAAGGGGTCGAATGTTACGGGCAACGACCGTGCTGGCGGGTTCGACGTGTTCCAACGTTCGATGGAGCTCAACCTGGCCGCATCGGTCGACCCGTTTGCGCGCGGCTATGCAGTGTTCAATGCCTCGGCCGACCCGATTACCGGCGAAGCCACCGCAACGGTGGAAGAGGCTGCGATCGTCACGACCTCTTTGCCGTGGAACCTGACGCTTAAGGGAGGACGGTTTTTCGGCGAATTCGGACGCTTGTCATACATCCACGATCATGAGCTGCCCTTCGTGACGCGTCCGCGTGTGCTCGACGAATACATCGGCGGCGAATCATTGACGAATGGGTTACAGCTCAACTACCTGTTGCCGATCCCGCATTACGTGAGCCTGACCGCCGGCGTGGGCAATCAGTTCGGCTCTCCACCAGACAATGTCGGCGATTTCCGTCCCTTCTTAGGGTTGAACTTTTGGGGCCGCACGTCCACATATTTTGACCTGACACCCGATATCTCTCTCGAACCCGGCGTTTCAGGCCTGTTGAATCCAAAGACAAATTATCCGGGGGGCGCGCTTTCACTACCCAATGGCAGCACCCTCACCGAACGCGAGCGCCGAGTGGTGGGAACAGACTTGATGGTGCGTTACCAGCCGCTGCGAAATAATCAGTTCCAGAGCCTAACCTGGGGCACGGAGCTATTATACAGCGACAACAGCTATGACATTAATTCCCCGGGCAGCCCCGTCTTCGGCGAAACCGTCGGCTCCTTCGGCCTGTATTCGTATCTCACCTACAAGTTCCATCGGCAGTGGAGCGCCGGGTTCGAGTTTCAGTGGGTGCAGGACGTGCTGAACAGCAGGGACCAAACCTACTCGTACTCTCCATATATCACGTGGGCCATCAGCCATTGGAATCAACTGCGCCTTCAATACACGCACACCGACCGCAGCCTTTTGTCCGGCCTGGGTCCTGATGATGCCGTTTTTCTGCAATGGGTGTGGATCATCGGCTCACACTCTCATGGGTGGGATGCACGCTAACTCCGGAGGAGAAGAATCGAACATGAAATCGAAACTGTTTCGTTTAGTGTCGATCATTGCGCTCGTTGTGGTGTTATCTGTGTGGGCGATGCCGGCTCATGCGGCCAAAATCCTCATCGTCACCACGCTGACTGACTTAGCGGACTTCGCGCGCGCCGTGGGTGGAGACCTGGTTGAGGTTCACAGCCTCGCCACCGGCGTCGAAGACACGCACGGCGTGCCGATGAAACCGAGCTTCGTGCCGATCTTGAACCGGGCGGACCTGCTGATTTTGGTGGGGTTCGAATGCGAGCACTCTTTCCTGCCCGCGCTGCTCGAAGCGAGCAAGAATCCGCGCATTCAGTCGGGCAAGCCCGGCTACGTAGACTGCTCGAAGGGCATCACTCCGCGCGATGTACCCGAGTCAACCGATCACTCCGCGGGAGACGTTCATCCCTATGGCAACCCGCATTACCTGCTCGACCCGGTGTTGGCGAAAACCGCGATCGGGAACATTTACAACGCACTGGTGGTCTTCGCTCCGCAGTATCAAGCGGAATTCAAGCGCAATCGCGATGCCTATCTCACCAAGCTCGACACCAAGATTGCCGAGTGGGAGAAAGAAGCCGGGCCACTCCGCGGCGTAAAGTTCATATCCTATCACGGGCATTGGCCATACTTTGCGGAGCGCTTCGGCATGGAATATTTCGGTACGATTGAACTGAAGCCGGGCATCGATCCGACGCCGCGCCACATCGAGGAATTGATCGCCGGGATGAAGGCCGAACGTGTTCCTATCGTCGTGCGTGAACCGCAGTTTCCCGAAAAGGCGCCGAAACGCATCGCCGAACAGACAGGAGCAACGATGGTAACGCTGCCCATTATGCCGGGCGGCGTACCGCATACGGAAACGTACATGGAGATGATGGATTACATTATTCACACCATGGTCGCTGCCGTACCGGCGAAGAAATGAACACACAAACCACGTCCGCCCGTGCATTATCCGGGCGGACATCACTGGACGGACCTATGAATGAAGCGCTCATCACACTGGACAAGCTGAGCATCGGGTATAACGGCCAGCCCGTGTTGTCCGAGATCTCGCTCGCGATTGCCCGCGACAGCTTCACCGCCATTCTCGGTGTGAACGGTTCGGGCAAATCGACTCTGCTCAAGACCCTGCTCGGACTGCTCCCGCCGATTGCAGGGCGCATCGACACCGCGGCGTCGACGGGCGCGCCGCTCGTGTTCGGTTACGTGCCACAATCCATTCAGTTCGATCCGATTTATCTGTTGAAGGGCTTCGAGGTCGCTTTGATGGGTACGTACGGACGCATCCGCCCGGGCCGTTTTGTCCCGTCAAGCGAACGCGCCTTCACGCGCGAATGTCTGCGCGCGGCGGGTGCTGAAGAATTTGCCCGCAAACGGTTTGCCGAGCTCTCCGGTGGTCAGAAACAACGCGTGCTCATCGCTCGCGCCTTGACCACACGCCCGGACGTGCTGGTACTTGACGAACCCACCGCGGGCGTGGACGCCGCGGCAACACGCACCGTGCTGGAGTTCATTGCACACGCCCGTAAGGAGAGGAAAATCACGGTGCTGCTCGTCACTCACGATTTTGCGGCGGTGCGCCGACATGCCCGGCAAGTCCTCTGGCTTCACCATGGCAAGGTGCTTCACGGCGCTGCGGACGAGCTCGTTACCTCCGAACGGATGGCGGAGATGTTTGAAATGGAGATCGGCTGATATGGAAACGTTACGTCTAATTCTCTCGCCGGATTTTCTCCTGCGCAACTCGGTTTATACCAGCGTGCTTGTCGGCTTCTCTTGCCCGCTCGTCGGTGTGTTTCTCGTGATGCGCCGGCTGGTGTTCATGGGCGTAGCACTGCCGCAGATTTCTTCGACGGGCGTTGCTGTCGCACTCTCGCTCCCCTTATGGCTCGGATTCAGCCTAACCGGCCACGGCTCACACAGCGCGCACGTGCTCGCCTTTGTCGGTTCGATGACCTTCTCGCTGACTGCGATCCTGGTGCTGGCGTTCCTGGAACGGCGCGGACGCGGCCAACCCGAAGGCCGGCTCGGTACGGCATACGTCGTAGCCGCCGCGTTGAGCATTTTGTTGCTGTCAAAAAACCCTTACGGCGAAATCGGCTGGCTCGACCTTCTGAAAGGTGAAGTCATCACCGTCTCCAACTTTGATCTCTTGCTGACGGCAGCAACGCTCGCCCTCGTTCTCGCAGCACTGGGTCTGTTTCACAAAGAGTTGCTCCTCGTCTCGTTCGACCGGGCGATGGCAATTACCCTTGGTAAGAACGTCGTTTTCTGGGACGTGCTGCTCTATTTGCTCATCGGCCTGACCGTCTCGATGGCCGTGCTCAGTGTCGGTCCACTGATCGCTTTCGGATTTTTGCTGATCCCGGCACTGACGGCGCACTTGTTCGCGCGCAATATGCGCCAGTTCACGATGCTGGCCTCACTGGTCGGCGGCGCGACGGCATTCCTCGGCTTCTGGGTCGCCTATCAATACGATGCACCCGTCGGTCCGACCGATGTCGTCCTCCTCGGTATGATTTACGCGGCAGCCTGGATTATAGCCAGGTGTCTCCCCGGAAACCCGGGGAAATCTCACAAGGCTTAGGCTGCGCAGCTATTTTTGGAAACCGGAGGGTCGGATAGGATATCGCGGGGCTTGTCAACGAGGAGGATGCCGCCCTTTTTGAGAAAAGATGGGCTTCATGTGGCCCGTGAAGGTTCTCTTCAGGCTCATTAGACCGAAAAGAGGAGGATACCCAAATGCGAAACGCATTGCGATTTTCACTCGTGCTGATAGCCGCTGTCCTGCCGCTTCTCAACGGGCCGCAGATGGCTGAACCGGCGGAAAGGGGGGAGTTTGGAGGTGAAAGGTCGTTCATTCTTGTCGCAGGGGAAAGATTCGTGGATAACGGAGACGGTACGGTCACCGACACGAGCCGAAACGTGATGTGGCAGAAGGGCGATAATGGAATTGAGGTCACTTTCCAGGAGGCGCAGGAGTACTGCCAGACCCTGCGACTGGGTGGCTATGCCGATTGGCGTCCACCCAAACCTGACGAACGCGAGACCGCCGTGATCATCGCATTGGTGCTGCCTCGACATTCCCGCGATGCCCATGCCCGTTTTGATCTCTATTGGTCATCCGAGCCCACGGTCTTGTTGCCGTTCAACTATCACCCCGCTCATGGGGCAGAGATCTCGAGAGCATACTTTGCAAGGGAGGGCGCCAGAGCGTTTGTGAGAGCTGTTCGCTCAGTGGGGATTGTTAAGCCTGGCGGCACTACCTAGCGTCCATCCGGAAAGCACCCTATTAAGAAGAGACAACGGCCCATCGCTTCCGCGGTCGCTGGGCTCTTGTGCCACCATGAAGGAGATTATACGATGAAGAAGAATTTGATTGCCATCATTGCCATTCTGATAATTTCACCTCTGGCACTGACCAATTATTGCCATTCAGGTGCAAGCGATAGAGCAGGTGTGGATTCACTTAAGGTGGTCGCGGTTGAGACCTTTTTGACAGACGTAGCGCAACAGGTTGCGGGCGATCGGCTCAAAATTACCGCCCTGATGCCCATTGGCGCAGATCCTCACAGCTTTGAACCGACGCCGGTTGACGTCAAGAAAGTGGCCGATTGCAACGTGTTAATTGTCAATGGAGCCGGCTTTGAGGAGTTTCTGGACAAGCTGCTGAAAAATGCCGGTGGGGCGCACAAAGTCATTGAAGCATCAACCGGACTGACCAGTCGTGCAATGCGGGAAGGCGAACCGGCCGAGATGAGTGATACCGATTTGGCTGAGCCCCAAGGAGGAGATCACCGCCATGAAGGCGATCCGCACTTCTGGCTGGCCCCCGGCAACATGATAACGTACGTGCAGAACATCCAGAAGGGATTGAGCGAAGCCGACGCCGATGGAGCAAAGATTTACGCGACCAATGCGGATGCATACATCGCTCGACTTAAAGAGTTGGACCGGTGGATTGCCGATCAGGTTGCGCTGATTCCCCCCGGCCGTCGCCTGCTGGTGACTAACCATGAAAGTCTGGGATACTTTGCCGATCGCTATGGTTTTAGGATCATCGGGACCATCGTGCCGAGCGTCAGCACCGGCAGCTCTCCCTCAGCCAAGCAACTGGCAATGCTTGCCGACAGGATCAAGGCAACCGAGGCGAGGGCAATTTTTCTCGAAACCGGAACCAATCCTCAATTGGCTCGCCAGTTGGCAACAGAAACCGGGATTAAAGTAGTCACGGATTTGTACACGCACTCGATCAGCATCCCCTCGGGCCCGGCGCCAGGCTACATCGAGATGATGAAGTATAACACCTCGGCTATTGTCGATGCGCTCAAGTAGGGCAGGATGTTATCGGACTGTACCGCGGAGATAGAGTAATTGAAAACAGACAGCTCCAAATCGGCAACATGTCTGAACGAGCCGGCGCATCTTGTGGTCGAAAATGTTGCGGTGGCTTACGGTGGGAAAGCGGCCTTAGGCGATGTGAGTTTCTGTGTGCCCGTCGGGACTCGTGTAGCCGTCATCGGCCCCAACGGCGCGGGCAAGTCCACTCTTTTTAAGGCCTTGGCTGGATTGCTTCCACTCCAGAGTGGGAACATATCCATCCACGGTTTTCCGCTGGGACATCACGAAGATTGCGTAGCCTATATCCCGCAGCGCGAAGAGGTGGACTGGCGATTCCCCGTGACTGTTGTGGAGGTAGTCACGATGGGCCGTTATGGGAGACTGGGTTGGCTGCGGCGCCCGGGCAGGAAAGACAGAACGATTGTAGCAAGAAGCATCGAACAACTGGGGATTTCCGATTTGGCGCATCGCCCCATTGGAAGCCTTTCCGGCGGGCAGCAGCAGCGGGTTTTTCTGGCGCGCGCGTTAGTGCAGGAGCCGCACATCCTGCTTCTGGATGAACCTTTTACCGGAGTGGACATAGCCACGCAAGAGTCCATGCTTGCGTTTTTCGACCAGTTGAAAAAACAAGGGGTCACGGTGTTGGTCTCGACTCATGATCTAAAACTCGCTGCGACGAACTTCGATCATGTTCTTCTGCTCAACCATCATCTGATTGCTTATGGACCTTCAGACCAGGTGCTCACCTCAGAGCACCTGATGCAAGCCTTCGGGGGACAGGTGTTGCTGCTTAATGGCGCCGTGGTGGTTGACAAGGCTATTCACAAATGCAAGTCGTATGAGGAATGAAGGGATGATCGACTGGTTGGTTGTACCGTTGACATACAGTTTTATGCAGCGCGGCCTTATGGCATCGCTTATGGTTGGCATCCTCTGTGCCATTGTCGGTTGCTACGTGGTTCTAAGGTCGATGGCCTTTTTGGGTGATGCGATGGCCCATGCCATTTTACCAGGCGTGGCAATTGCCTACCTGGTCAAGGGCAACCTCTTTTTCGGCGCCCTGGTTGCTGCCGTGATTGTGGCGCTGAGTATCGGTTTCTTTTCGCGCCAGGGTGCCATCAAAGAAGACACAGCAATCGGTGTTCTCTTTGCTGCGGCGCTGGCTTCCGGGGTTGCTCTGATCAGCACGGTCAAAACCTATGCTATGGATCTCACTCACATATTGTTCGGCAACGTCCTTGGCGTCAGCAGCACCGACCTTTTCCTGACCGCAGGAGTCGGGCTTGGAGTTTTGATAACAATCCTCCTGCTGTACAAAGAGTTTCTGATCATTTCATTCGATCCCTTATTCGCGGCGACCCTTCGCTTACCGGTTGAAATCCTGCGAACAGTGATGCTCGTTCTTCTTGCCCTGACTATTGTGGTATCGCTGCAAACAGTCGGTGTTGGGCTGGTTACAGCGATGCTCGTTACCCCTGGAGCAACTGCTTATCTATTGAGTAAGCGCCTGTCCACCATGATGGTCATCTCTGCGTCAGTGGGAGCCATATCCACTATCTCAGGCCTTTATCTTAGCTTCTATATCAATGTGGCCTCAGGTGCAGCCGTGGTATTGGTAGCCACGGGCATTTTTGTGCTGGTCTTTATTTTCGCGCCGGCAAGAGGCATGCTCTGGAGGTTTATTCACAGGACGAACGCGCAACGCGGAACTTTTCGGGAGCAGTGAGCCAGACCATACCGACATCTGCAGTCTTTCCCTTCAGCCCGCAAGCCACAATCACGACGGGTTATGGCCGAATCACAGCCGTCGTTCTCTGCCTTCCTTGCATCCATCGTCTCTGACAATGATAGGGAAAAACTCAATCGGAATTACCTATTTGCCACATCTCCTACCAGCGTTTAACTAGGTCGAGTGCTCTCTTTCAGTCAAAAACGATCCATATGCTGCCAACCATTAACAAAACGCTGAGGAGGTTTACCTATGTCGACCACCTACGATGCCATGTGGGAACAACTGAACCTGGATCTGGATGCCCACGCCGGTTTGCTCCAGGTGTTGGGGAAGTTCTATGGGGATATCTACCTGAGCCAGTCCGGGCGGCTTCAGGGGATGGAATACCTCGATTTTGTGATTTCCGAAGTGCACGGTCTGCGCATCAGGGAGCTCCAGGAGGCCAAGGCTGCAGGACGAAAGATCGTCGGCACCTTCTGCGTCTTTGTGCCGGAGGAGATCGTGCTGGCAGCCGACGCCATTCAGGTGGGGCTGTGCGCCGGTGCGGAAGCCGGCAAGGAAGCCGCGGAAAAAGTCCTGCCCCGGAATACCTGCGCCCTGATCAAATCATTTGTCGGCTTCAAGCTGTCGCGACTGTGTCCCTACATCGAATCCTGTGATCTGGTGGTGGGGGAAACCACCTGCGACGGCAAGAAAAAGGCCTATGAGATCTTTGCCGATTACACCCCGGTTTACGTCATGGAAATCCCCCAAATGAAGCAAGCCTGCGACCGGGACCTGTGGCGGGCTGAGATGCTGCGCTTCAAGGACAAGATCGAAGAAGTGACGGAGAAGACCATTACTCCGGCGAAACTCCAGGAAGCGATCCGACTTGTGAATAGCCGGCGGCGTGTGCTGCAGCGCCTCAATCAGCTCCGTGCCGCTCATCCCGTACCCATTTCCGGCCGCGATGTGCTGCTCGCCAACCAGATCAGCTTCTACGACGATCCCGTGCGCTTCACCGACAGCATCGGTAAACTCTGCGATGAACTGGAGCAGCGCGTCGGCGCCGGGCAGGGCGTCGTGCCGGAGGAAACTCCCCGCCTGATGCTTTCCGGTTGTCCGATGGCGATTCCCAACTGGAAGCTTCCCTACGTCATTGAATCCTCAGGAGCGGTAGTGGTGGGCGAAGAATCCTGCGTCGGCACGCGCAACACCAGGGATTTGGTGGAGGAGAACGGGGCGACCATGGACGCTCTCATCGAGGCGCTGGTGGATCGCTATATGCGCATCGACTGCGCCTGTTTCACCCCCAACAAGGAACGCCTCGACCACATTGTCGAGATGGCCAGGGACCTCCGCGTGAAGGGCGTGATCCATTACGGTTTGTCGTTTTGCCAACCATACGCGATCGAGTCCTTCAAAGTGGAAAGAGCACTCAAAGCAGCCGGTATTCCCATGCTCAGCATCGAAACCGACTACGGCATGGAAGATGTGGAGCAACTGAAGACGCGCGTTGAAGCTTTTGTGGAAATGGTCCGTTAGCACTACAACGAGGTTCCGCGAAGAGCCTTAATTTGTGGGCAAGCTTTCCAGCCCGTCTTTTGGCCAATTCGGCATGGCAGGCTGGAAAGCCTGCCCCACACAGCTTGGGCCTTCATCAAAGTACCGTTGTATTATTAGCTTTTAGCGTTTTACTCACCCGGGAGCAAAGCATGAACGACCTGAGCAGTGTTGCCGGAATCGACATCGGGTCTCGTTCCATTGAACTGGTAGTATTTGAGGGCGAGAGTCTGATCCGGCAGGTGAAGGCGCCGACGACCTTCGATCCTCTGGCGCAATGTGAAAAGCTCATGGATGGGATGAGCGTGAAACAGATTGTGGCTACGGGTTATGGCCGAAAGCTCTTTGCCGACTCCTTTCGGGACTTGAAGGTTACCGCGATCACCGAAATCCAGGCCTATGCTTTGGGGGCGAGATACCTGTTTCCAGAAGCCCGTACGGTGCTCGACATCGGCGGTCAGGACACCAAGGTGATCCTGCTCGCCCCTCATGGCAAGGTGGCCAAATTCGAAATGAACGATCGCTGTGCCGCAGGGACGGGGAAGTTCCTGGAATTCATGGCAACCGCGTTGCAGATTCCGCTCGATGAATTTGGCGAATTTGCCCTGCGCTCGGACAAACGCATCCAGATCAACAGCATGTGTACGGTGTTTGCGGAAAGCGAGGCCACCTCGCTCATGGCCCGCGGCGAGCGCCCGGAAAACATCGCCATGGGGCTGCATCTGGCTATCATTCAGCGGACCGTCGCCATGCTCCGGCGGGTGGGGATGGAAGCCCCGCTGGTTTTTGCCGGTGGGGTGGCTCACAATCCGTGTGCCAGAAAGGTGCTGGAAGAGCACCTGAACGCATCGGTCATCGTCCCTGCTGAGCCCGATATGGTGGGCGCCATCGGCGCCGCCCTCCATGGGATGGGTAAGGGATGGGGATTGAAACCGACTATTCTTCATCCGGCGGCGAGCAACTGAGGACCAGGATCAAGGCCTTTCTCGAGATGATTGCCTGAGTTGTTTATCGGGAACTTATTCAGCAGATGATGGAAATCAACATTCCAGGTTTGAAGCCACTGCGTTTGACGCATCTGGTGCTGGATTTCAACGGCACTCTGGCCCGCGATGGAAAGGTCCTGAAAGGCGTCCGGGAGCGGCTGGAAATACTCGCCCGCGAGCTGGAAATCCATGTCCTCACCGCGGACACATTTGGCACTGTGCAGGAGGCGATGGCCGGCATCCCTTGCCGAACGATTGTCGTACCTGACAACGGACAGGCGGAAGCCAAGGCAAAACATGTCCACGATCTGGGGCGGGACGGTATGGTTGCGATCGGCAATGGCAGGAACGACCGGCTGATGCTCCAGAATGCGACTTTGGGAATAGCCGTGATGAAGGAGGAAGGAGCTGCTCCACAAGCCTTGCTGGCAGCGGACGTCGTCGTACCCGACATCAACTGTGCCCTTGATTTACTTATCCACCCGCTACGCTTGATTGCCACTTTGCGGGATTGAAACGAGAACAAACCGCTCATCAAGGACCCAGAGAGTATGTCCGTTTATGGCTTGGTGGCCGCTGATTTGGGGGGTTTTTCCTTTCAGGTTCCTGCTCATTCATCGGTTTTTCCGATTGTACAAAGGAGTCCGTCTCTTATACGATTGGCGTCACTCTGGGATAGATTCTTTCACTTTGGAGTATGCTCATGAAAATGTCTTTCGGCTTTACCTGAAGCGGCACTATGGCCCTACCGGTCTTTGGTAGATTCAGGGCAAGGCTGAAAGCCCCATCCCATCCTCTTCATTCCTAGTCTTCGCGGTATACCTTTCAGCCATGCTCGTATGTCCGTGGCGTGACAGAGCGAGCAACAGTCTTACAGCCCCTGTCTGGTTCAAGGAGCACTCCCGGCGGGTAACGGGAATCGTCGGAAGCTCAAGCGCCGGCATAAGCTCGCTCGGTTGCTGTAGGAGCCTCCTGTGTTGTTATGGGCTGTTTCGGGATGACCCAGGCATTTTGCCCTGCGGAAAGGCGGCATTGTCATATGGAATCGCCCCTCAGCCCAGGGTCATCCTTCGGGGAAAATACTGTTTTTTTGGAGGTATTGCCATGGATGACAACTTTGAACCCGTTATTGTCTGTTTCTGCTGTCATTGGTGTTCTTATGCCGCGGCTGATCTGGCCGGATCGATGCGACTGCAGTACCCGGCGAACATTCGTATTGTCAAAGTGCCTTGCACTGGGAGGGTCGATATCCTCTCGGACATCTATGCCATTTTCTACGACAAGGCGTTTGAAGCATGGGGGAAATCTCAACGTTTGACCTTCGACCCCCAGGCGGAAAAATACCTCGCCCCGGCGTTCTGGAATGGTCAAAACCTGATGGTGGTCTATGACCGAACCGATGTTGCCACCGAGCAGGTGGAGCGCCGGACCGCCGCCGGGAAAACGTTTGCTTTTGCCGTGCCGAAGGTGGGTTTGACCGATCTCTATACCCTTCGCTATCGCGTGGGCGGAGATTTGGCCCTGGACGAGTTGTCGTCTGTGTCGACGCCGCTCAACCCGCATCCCGGCGAGATGGTGACTTTCACCGTGAAGGCCGTTAATGTTGGCGAAAAGGCCGCGACGAACATCCCGGTTGCCTTCTATGATGGCTACCCGGCAGGCACTGGGAAAGAGATCGGCAGGGCAACCATCGCCGATATCTTAAAGCCCGGTGAAGCCAGTGAAATAAGCGCGGCGTGGACCCTCCCCACTGAGAAAGTGCCGACGGGGGTTTACGCTGTCGTTGATCCGGATCGTGAGTTCCCCGACAAGAAGCGAAACAACAACAAAGTCAAACGATCGCTGGCCCTTCCTGACCTGGCCATCCAGTCGCTGACGTGGAGCAGGGTGGCCGACAACCTCTACGAAGTGACGTCACGGGTAGATCAATCAGGGCGCGGTTACCGCCGAAGCCACCGACATCCGCTTCCGGAAGGATGGTCCAGGGGGTGAACTGGTGTCCCAACGGACCATTCCCAAGCTGGATGTTTTCCGCCCTTACGATGCCCTGACCCGCATGACCATGGATGGGAACGACACCGAGGATCTACAAATTTATGCGGTGGTGGATGAAGACAAGAAAATCAAGGAATTCGATGAAAAAAACAATAGCGCGACGGTGGTGATCGAAAAGCGTTAGATCATCAGCTTACTTCTTCATTTTTTGTATTCCCAAAGTGTGGTAAGAGGAGGCGTGAAATTTCTTCTCACTACCTCAAAGGGCGGCTTCAGGGAAAACAGGAATGGAGAGCACGTTTCTATCCGAGTATCAAGAATCCATCGATTACCTTTTCGGCCTCCAGAAGTATGGCATCAAGTTTGGCTTGAATTGCACGGAAAACCTTCTCAGCCGCTTGGGGAACCCTCACCATCGCCTGCGCTGCATCCACATCGCGGGGACCAATGGCAAGGGGTCCACGGCGGCCATGTTGTCCGGCATTCTGAAACAACACGGCTTGCGCGTCGGCCTCTACACTTCACCTCACCTGGTGCGGTTCACCGAACGCTTCCGGATTAACGATGAAGAAGTGGCTCCTGAGCGCATTCTGGAGATCTACGGCCGCGTCCGCCAAATGGTTGATGATGCGGAGCCGCCCACCTATTTTGAAATTGTCACGGCCATGGCGTTTCAGTACTTCGCGGAAGAAGAGGTGGACTGGGCTATTGTTGAAGTCGGGATGGGGGGACGGCTGGATGCTACGAATGTTGTTCGATCAGAGGTCAGCGTGATCACGAACGTCTCGTTCGACCACGAAGAATATTTAGGAAAGACTCTGGCGGCAATCGCTCGCGAAAAGGCAGGGATTATCAAAAAGCACGTCCCCGTCGTCACCGGAACCCGTCAACCGCTGGTGCAGGCAATTCTCAAAGCCGCGTGTCTGCGCCTGGAGGCGCCGCTTTTTCGCCTGGGGAAGGATTTCCGGGTGCGGCGCAATGCCGATGGGTTCATGCGATATCAGGGACTGAGACGGCGCTTCCCGTCTCTGGAGCTCAACCTTGTGGGCTGGCATCAGTTCTGTAACGCGGCTCTGGCTGTTGCAACGCTGGAAGTCCTGGAAAAGGAGGGAGCGTTAAGCCTGCACCCTGCAGTCATTCAGGAGGGCTTGCTTCAGGTCAATTGGCCGGCCCGGCTGGAGATCCTCCAGGAAAAACCACTCATTGTGCTCGACGGAGCACATAATCCTCAGGGGGCTGAGTGTTTGCGGGATGCATTAAGGCAATCCTTCCCCAAGCGCCGCCTGCACCTGGTGTTGGGCATCATGGCCGACAAAAACATCCGTGGCATCCTGAGCCGATTGCTGCCACACGCCGAGACAGCCATTTTTACGCAGCCGAAGTACGCGCGAAGCGCTAACCCGGAAGCTCTGAGGCAGTTGGGAAATCCTTACATCCAGAACCACTATGTAATCCCGGACCCGGGGTCGGCAATCCAACTGGCCCGATCCCTTGCAGCCCCGGAAGATGTGATCTGCATTACCGGCTCGCTTTACTTTGCGGGCGAGGTCAAGGAACTCTTCGGAGAACCGACTCATTATTATGGGAGACAGGAGACAGGAGACAGGAGTAAGGAGTGAGGAGTAAGGAGTGAGAAATCGGAAGGCGGAGGTCAGATAGAGAGTTTGTGAACATCGCATGCTTTTCTTCCACCTCTGCATTCCTCATTCGATCAATTGTCATCGCAAGCGAAATACAACAGTTATGGCCATCTTATCCCGACTGACCGACGGTCATGCCGAAACGCCACCTCCGAATCATCCGGCTGGGGCTTACCCACCCACTACACCCTTCTGCCGTGCTCCACTCGGCACTCATTACTCATCACTCGCCACTCGTCACTCGTTACTGACCAAGCTCATTGCGCTTTGCTTTTGGTCCCTCCTCTTATGCTTTTCCGGCGGCCACGGATTCGCCGCCTCGGAGAATATGCTGAGAACAGGGCTGAGTCAGAAAAGTTTTGTCAGCTCCACCCAAGACACCTGGACGGTTGATGCCGGCAAGATCGTCTATGATTACGAAAAGAAGATCTACGAGGCGGAGGAGAATGTCCGGGTGACATCGGTAGAGCGCTCGATCCAGGCGGATTGGGCGCTCCTGGATACGCAAAAACAGGAGGTTGAGCTCAAGGGGAATGTCCTGATGCGATTCGGCAAGAACTGGCTTCAGGGAGATCACGTCCTTTGGAACCTAGCCTCGGAAACTGGATCGGTGGACGGCGGGATGGTCTATTTTGCCGAAAACCACTTTTATGTGGAAGGCAAATCCATCGCCAAAACCGGACCGAACACCTATGACTTGAAAGACGGCTTCCTTACCAGCTGCGATCCCGCGGACGCCGACTGGAAGATCAAGTACAAGCAGATGAACGTGGAGGTGGGCGGATATGCCTGGGTGAAAAACACCTCCTTTTGGGCCGGCAATGTTCCTTTGCTCTATTCCCCGGTGCTGGGTCTTCCCGTTAAACAGGAGCGGCAGTCAGGATTGCTGATGCCCTGGGCAGGCTCATCCACGCTCAACGGCGTTGAGGGAGAATTGCCTTTCTACTGGGCGATACGCCAGGATATGGATGCGACTCTCTACGGACGGATGATGCAAAAGAGAGGCTGGATGAGCGGCCTGGAATATCGTTTGAACAATGAGAAATTCGGGGAAGGGACCTTCCAGTTCAATTATTTGTACGACACGTCGAACGCCGCTTTCGATCTTCAGCAGGGCTATCCGTTGGAAACCAGAGATCGTTTCTGGGTGCGGTCCCGTTACAACCTCAATCTTCCCAGCCAGATCACCGCCAAGCTGGATTTGGACGTGGTCAGCGATCAGAACTACTTGAAGGAATTTGTCGGAGGTTCTACTTCGTATGATTATTCCAACAACATCTTCCGGCAGCAATTCGGGCGCGGCATTCTCAATGACAAAACGGTTTCGAGTCGAGAATCCACGCTCTACCTTGAACGACCCTCTGAAGCCACGGTGTTTAGCCTGGATACCCGCTACTGGGACCAAACGGACCCAGCGCTGAAGAACCTGACCTTACAGAGGCTCCCCTCGCTTGCTTTTAACGCCGTGCCCACATGGATCGATGGTCTGCCCTTATACTACACCATGGAGAGCTCCTGGACCGATTACTGGCGGAGTGAGGGAACCCGAGGCAACAGGTTGGATCTTTTTCCACGCCTCGCCTATCCCCTCCACTGGCAGTCGTTCCTTGATGTAGAACCGTCGGCCGGGGTGCGCTCGACCAGCTATCTGGTGGACTGGCAAGACAACTCGCGCAATTCCTTGCAGAGCAGACTGCTCTCTGATGCGCGCCTGGACCTCAGCAGTCGACTGAATCGCGTCTATCCCCTGAATATTGGAAACTACCAGGCCATTGAGCATGCCATAAGGCCGGAGGTCATGTATGAATACGTGCCGGAGGTCAACCACGCGAACTTTCCCAGCTTTAGCCAGTTGGACAAGGACCAGGCGCGCCATGACGTGCTTTTCGGCTTTTCTACCTTCCTCACCACCAAGGCAGTGACCAAAGACGCCGAAAACAATCCCGTAACGAATTACCGGGAAGTAGTCAGGTTCGAAGCCCTGCAACAATTCAACATTGAAGCGCCACCGTTGGATGTGCTGTTAAATCCCGAGCCCAAAACCGGCCTGGCTGATCTTAACCTGCGCCTGGACTTGTCCCCTAAAAGTTATCTTACTCTCACCTATGATTCCATTTTCCTCCCCGACGAGGCTCGGTCAAAACAGCAGGATCTTTATATGACTCTGGATAGCGGCCACGGCCAACTCTTTCGATTGGGCTATCAGTATCGCAACGATTTCCCCATCGACGAAGTCATCGCCGAGGTTGGTCTTAAAGTGATGTCGAACCTCTACCTCAATACCTATCACGACTACTCATTCAAGCAGCAAACGCTTTTCAACCAAGGTTACGAGATCAGGTATATTCACGGCTGCTGGGGTATTGGCTTCGTTTATCAGAGGGAAGCAGGCGATAACCGCTTCATGGTTTCGCTCAATCTCCTGGGAATTGGCACCATCGGCAGCGCTCGTGGTCTGGGATCACTGGGATCAGTTAATCCTATGGCCGGTACCTGGTAGGCTTTCGCCGCCCCGGGAACTCCGGAGCCTATTCTCTCGTCCTGGCGCGACGCAAACCTGAGCAAACAAAAAAACCGACGAATTTTGCCGTCCGAGAGAACGTCCTGCTTGACAAGAGCTCAGGGATCTTTTATAGATCACAGCTTCGAGTTTTACATTTTCCTCGAATGTGGAGAATATTCTAATGAAAACAATGAGTGCCAAATTTGAGCCAGATCAGCGCAAATGGATTCTGGTGGACGCCGAAAATCAGGTGCTGGGAAGGCTCGCATCCCACATTGCCATGAGGCTTAGGGGCAAGCACCTGCCGCAGTTCACCCCACATGTCGATATCGGGGACTTCATCGTGGTGATCAATGCCGAGAAGGTCCATCTTACGGGCAGAAAATGGGACCAGAAGGTATACTACCGGCACACCGGCTATATGAGCGGGATCAGGGCTATCACGGCGCGGAAGCTGAACCAGGAGAAACCCGAACGGATGATCCGCATGGCGGTGTGGGGCATGTTGCCAAAGAACCGGCTGGGCCGGAAGCTGATCAAAAAACTGAAGATTTATCGTGGAGCAGAGCATCCTCACGAGGCGCAACAACCTCAACAGATGTTGCTGTAGCAACGATCACAGAATGGAGAGATTTGAGTGATAGCGGAACAACGTTTTTACGCGACAGGAAAGCGGAAGACCGCGGTAGCCAGGGTCTGGTTGCAGCCCGGCGCCGGGCATGTAACCATCAACAAGCAGCCTCTGGATAAATACGTAGACCGCGAGACCGCCAAGATGGTGATCTTCCAGCCATTGGTATTGACCGGCACCTTCGGCAAGATGGATGTGGCGGTTAACGTGCATGGCGGTGGCACTTCCGGGCAAGCCGGCGCCATCCGGCATGGTATCACCAAGGCTCTCCTTGAATTGAATCCGGAATATCGTGAGGTATTGAAGCGGGCCGGGTTCCTGACACGCGACCCTCGCCAGAAGGAACGGAAGAAGTACGGTCAACCCGGCGCCAGGGCACGCTTCCAGTATTCAAAGCGGTAAGGCTGATCGCGAAGACAGGTCCAATCAAGGAAACCGGGCAGACCTTGGCGGTCTGTTCAAGAAAACCACTAGGGGTACCAGGCGGATGGCTTGGTGCCCCTACGTTTATTATAGCCGAGGACGGAAGTCAGGAGCCAGCCCCACCCAAAAAGGCTGCAATGACGATTTTCCCTCTCTTCCGACCTCTGAATACCGAATTCTGACTTCCGTCACAAGCGAGGCACAAAATGTTGCGGGTGGCCATCGCCGGTGCTTCCGGCTATACAGGTTTTGAGCTGGTTCGTATCCTAAGCCATCATCCTCAGGTTGATCTGACAACCATCACTTCCCGACAGCAAGCCGGACAACGGTTGGATCAAATTTATCCAGCGTTCAAGGGTCATTGTGAGCTCACCTTCGCCAACACTGATCCCGAGATCCTGGCCGCCAACGCCGACCTGGTATTCACCGCTCTCCCGCATCAGGCGGCGATGGATATCGTTCCGGAGCTCTTGAAGCGGAACGTGAAGGTTGTCGATCTTAGCGCCGACTATCGATTGAAGGACTCCAAGGTTTACGAGGCGTGGTACCAGCCGCACAAGACCCCCGAGCTTCTCTCGGAGGCCGTTTATGGGTTGCCTGAGCTCCATCGCGAGCAGATTCGTGCAGCCCGTCTTGTAGCTAACCCGGGCTGTTACCCAACCAGTGTTATTCTCGCGGCGGCGCCGCTTCTCGACAAGGGTCTCATTGAACATCGGTCCCTCATTGCTGATTCCAAGTCAGGGGTAACGGGAGCGGGACGCGGCGTGTCTCTGTCCGTCCATTTCTGTGAGGTAAGCGATAGCTTTAAGGCTTACAAGGTCGCAGAGCATCGGCACACTCCGGAAATGGAGCAGGAATTGACCCATCTCGCAGGAGAAGCGGTGTGCCTTACTTTTACGCCGCACCTGGTCCCCATGAGCCGGGGGATCTTGAGCACGGTCTATGCCACACTGAGGGAAGAGACCACGGCAGATCATATCGACAAGGCGTTTGCGGCCTTTTATCGGGAGGCTCCTTTCGTTCGACTTTGTGGGCGCGGTGAACTGCCCACGACCCTTCAGGTGCGTGGCAGCAACTACTGCGACCTCGGCTGGCGTGTGGATGAGCGGAACCGACGGTTGATCGTGGTATCGGTAATTGACAACTTGACTCGGGGAGCTTCCGGCCAGGCGGTCTGCAACATGAACCTCATGAGCGACATGGCCGAAGAACTGGGGCTCAACTATGCCCCATGGCAACCATAGTAGCTGTTGGCTGTTGATAGTTGATAGTTGATGGTTGATGGTGGGGTGGGGGTTCGAAATGAGTGAGGTCACAACGCCTCTCCATGGGCGGGCCTTTAGTGCCCTTGCAGGCGCAGACTGAACAGATCCGGATGAGCGCTAAGGACGAAGAGCCAAGAGCTAACAGCCAACAGCTAAGAGCTAATTTCAAACGAAACTTCAAGCTGACTCTTGAGTACGATGGCTCGCCGTATCACGGATGGCAGCGGCAGCTTGGTGTACTGACTATCCAGGAGGTTCTTGAGTCCCGACTGGAAATCATCCTGGGGGAACCGATCAGAACGCGGGCTTCAGGCCGAACCGATGCCGGAGTCCACGCCAGGGGACAGGTGGTCAATTTCTACGGGCGAACCTTGCTGGAACCCGAGGCACTCCAGCGGGGACTCAACAGTCTCCTGCCATCCGATATCGTTGTCCTCCATGCGGAAGAGGTGGCTCATGCTTTTCATGCCCGATTTTCTGCTGTTGGCAAGCTATACGAGTATCGCATTCTGAATCGAGCGGCGCCGTCTGCCCTCGAAAGGCAGTTTGCGTGGTACGTGCGGAAGCCTCTCGAACGGTTGACGATGAGCGAATGCCTGGAAAACATCGTGGGTCTTCATGACTTCTCTGCCTTTATGGCCACAGGGTCGTCAGTGACCTCGACAGAAAGGCACATCTATCGGGCCACCATCGAAGCTGCTGATGCGCATCATCTGATCTTTTGGTTTGAGGCGAACGGTTTTTTGAGGCACATGGTGCGAAACCTTGTCGGCACCTTGGTGGAGGTGGGAAAAGGCAAGCTAGACCCGGAGGATTTTATGGGTATTCTTGCCAGCAAAGATCGACGTCAGGCAGGCATGACCGCTCCTGCTCACGGACTGTATCTCGTTTCTGTCCGGTACGAGGGGTTTACCGGACGGTGATCAAGGAAGAGGGGTTGATCATGAATTTGGCGCAACGGGTGATGCGAATCAAGCCATCAGCAACCTTGGCCATCAACGCCAAGGCCAAAGCCTTGCAGAAGCAGGGAGCACATATCGTCAATTTTGGCGTGGGCGAACCCGATTTCGATACGCCACAGCACATTCAGGAGGCTGCGGTCCAGGCCATGCACGAAGGTCAGACCCGCTACACCGCAGTGAGTGGTGTCGATGAACTCAAAGATGCCGTGGTGCAAGCCTTGAACACAAACTATGGACTCGCGTACCACCGCGAAAATATCCTTGTCTCCTGCGGCGGCAAACATGCTCTATACAACCTTCTCCAGGCGATCGTGGGTCCTGGGGACGAGGTCATCATCCCCTCTCCGTACTGGGTTTCTTATCCGGACATGGTGGCGCTGGCCGGCGGCACACCCGTCTTCGTGCCCTGCCTGGAGGCAAACGGCTTCAAAATGCAGCCCGATCAGCTTGAACAGGCTATTACGCCAAAAACCCGGCTGCTCATCTTTAACAGCCCATCCAATCCTACCGGGGTGCATTACAGCCGTGCGGAACTCACGGCCCTTGCGGAAGCGCTTCTGCACCATGAACATGTAAGCATTGCTTCAGATGACATCTACTACCGGATTCTTTTCACCGGCCATGAATGGGCCAACCTGGCGATGGTCAACGCGGAATTGCGCGATCGCACCTTCATCATCAATGGGGTGAGCAAGACCTATTGTATGACTGGTTGGCGAATCGGTTACCTGATCGGAAACACCCAGGTGGTGAAGGCGGCTACCGATATCCAGAGTCAATCCACGAGCAACCCGACAACCATTTCACAATTCGCAGCCGTTGCTGCCTTGCGCGGTGATCAACACGAGGTCACGAAAATGGTCCGGATCTTTGAGCAGCGCTGCCATTATGTTCTGGATCGACTGGCAGCGCTGCCTCAAGTCACCTGTCCCACACCGGCGGGGGCATTTTACGTTTTTCCGAACTGCAGCGCCTATTATGGCAGGAGGGGTCCAGGGGGAATGATCGAGTCCTCCCTGGATCTCTCCGAGTACCTGATGGAAACAGCCCATTTGGCAGTCGTACCCGGCAGTGCCTTTGGGGAAGATCACTGTATCCGGATATCTTACGCCCTCCCCATGGAAGACCTCAAAGAGGGATTCGACCGGCTTGAGAAAGCGCTTCAAACATTGTCCGCATGAAATTGATCGCTACTTCATTATTCCGATCACACCGCATCCCACCCGTGGACCTGAGGCTCCGGTGGGTTGCGTGGTGAAATCGTCAGGCTGGGCGTGGACAACCACCCCACGGCCGATGATCGAATTGGCTCCTTCAAAAGAGAGTTTCGAATCCACTGCGGTGAGTTTTGCTTTTCCCGAGGCATCAGCCTGAAGATTGCCCAAGTCCCCTTCATGGCGCTTATCGGCAGTGGGTCCTCCGTGCTGCATGTTCATGGGATTGAAATGCCCACCCGCAGAATTCCCATCAGGAGAACTGCAGTCACCCAACTCGTGAATGTGGAACCCGTGCAGACCGGGACTCAATCCATCAATGGACGCCACCACATGAACCCCATCCTTCTCTTTGACAAAGGTGACCACTCCCTGGACCTTGTTCCCCTGCGTCGGAGTCAACACAGCGATCGCCTGAGTCACGGCGGCCCCGGCCCCGGTCCCGACGTGCTCCGGACTCTTGGAACATCCGCTCAACGCATACGCAACACCCACGAGCACCACCAAAAATCCTACTGCAACTGTTTTCTTCATGGTTTGCCTTCCTCCTTGTTTCTTCAAGTTCAAGACCGTTAACCCAAGACCCCACCCAATAGACAGCACCTCGCTATGCCGCCAGCTTCCTGCGCCCGAGGATGGTTCCCCGAACCCCGACGACAACTTCTTCTATCGGAATCTTCTTTCCTGCTTCCGCCATGCCTTTTCTTACGATCGCGGGCAAGGCAGAGCAGCAGGGGACTTCCATCTCCAGGACCGTCACACTTTTGATATCAGCGACGCTGAAGATCTCTGCGAACTTCTTGATGTACTGAGGAACATCGTCGAATTTCGGACATCCCAGCAATAAGGCTTTTCCCTGCAAGAAGTCGCAATGGAAGTTGCCATAGGCCACTGGAGTGCAGTCTGCGGCAACGAGAAGGTCCGCTCCTTTCAAAAAAGGCGCGTTTGCCGGCACCAAGCGTATTTGCACCGGCCAGTGAGAAAGCGCAGAAGCGGTAGAAACCGGCATGGCCGGCCGGTTGGCGCCCTCGCATGAGGTTTCAAACAGGCGAATCTGGCTTGATGGACATTGAGAAGGAACCGTGGCCTTCGGGGTTTGTTCACCCTTACCACTCCTTTCCAAATGCTTTTCAACCTCTTCAGGATCAAATTCGGCAGCTTGCCGTTCGATGATCCGAAGCGCACCCTGCGGGCATTCTCCAAGGCAGGCTCCGAGACCATCACAATAGGTCTCTTTCATCAGCCTGGCCTTGCCGTCCACGATTTCCATGGCGCCCTCAGCACAGGCAATGACGCATTGCCCGCAGCCGTCGCAACGCTCCTCATCAATTTCTATAATCTTCCGAACGGATTTCATGTTCATTCTCCATACGGCGTGGGTTCTCCTATTCGGCGTCGTCCGCTCGCATTTACCTTGAAGATTCGATCTCCAAGGCCGCAAAAACCTCTTTCGCCAGTCCTCTGCCCCGCTCCGTGAAGAAGTTCCTCTCTATCATTTTTGCCAGCCTCTCCGGAACGATGGGTTGCTCTTGGTGATTTTCCTCCAGGTTTACGATGAGGTCAGCGTCGTAGAGGCACTTATAATTGACCGTTTCTGGATCTCTCGGATGGTGATGATGGCCGATGATGTCGCAAACCTCTTCGATCAGCTCAGGTCTGGCGCCAAGCCTGGTCAGGATCTCCCGCGCGATGGGCGGGCCCTCTTCTTCCTGGTAGCGGGCAGCAGTACTGTTAAACTTGCGTTCCGCCTCCTTTATGCCAATATCGTGGAGGAATGCGGCAGCGAGAACCACCGCGGGATCTCCTCTTTCCGTCTTAACGATCTGCTCGGCATAGCGGGCTACCTTGGTGGCATGGGCAATACGCTTGAAGTCGCGCCCAAAGTACCGTTTCATTTCCAGCGCCACCCGATCCTTCAAAAGGTCGTCCCGTTGCGCGAGAAGCTCAGGGGGAAGATCCCCCAGACACTGTTCGGCATACTTGCAGTAAGAGGCACATCCAAAGTCCATCTTCGGATTGATGAATCGATAGCCGCACTGCCTGCACTTTCTCTTCGTTTCGTCTTTGAAGAATTCCACCAGATGCCCGCACTGCGGACATTTGGCCTCAAAAATAGCCCCCGACTCCCAATAACGGCTGTCTTGCCCCGGACACTTCATGCCTTCTGCTCCTTACGCGTCATCATCCACCACGGGGGGTGAGGGACAATGCAGGTAAATGAAGGATCAGTAAAGTTCGTAGCAGCGCTTCAGCGGCAAGGAAAAGCGCTGAAGCGCTGACTACGAACCGACTCAGCGGCTATTTCACCGATCCCACGATTCTACCCCAGGATGTCTTTCAGATCCGCATCGGGCGTGGTAATCGGCTTGATGTTGTAATTCTTCACCAGCACATCGAGAACGTTTGGCGACGTAAAGGCCGGAAGCGAAGGTCCGAGCCGAATATTCTTAATCCCTAGAGCCAGCAGGGTAAGCAGAATGGCCACTGCCTTTTGCTCATACCAGGAAAGGATCATCGAAAGCGGCAGGTCATTCACGCCCACACCGAAGGCTTTGGCGAGAGCCACCGCCACCTGGATTGCAGAGTAAGCATCATTGCACTGCCCCACATCCATCAACCGCGGAAGACCGCCAATGGTTCCCAGATCCTTGTCAAAGAAACGGAACTTGCCACAGGCAAGCGTCAAAACGATACAGTCCTTCGGCACTTTTTCCACAAATTCCGTGTAGTAGTTTCGTCCCGGTTTGGCGCCATCGCAGCCTGCGACCAGGAAGAAATGCCGGATGTCCTTGTTCTTGACCGCAGCAATCACCTTGTCCGCAACCCCCAGGATCGTATTCCGGCCAAAGCCGACCATCACTTCCTTGCCATTGGTGTCAGCAGGGAACCCTGGAAGCGCAAGAGCCTTCTCGATGACCGGGGTAAAATCCCGATTGGAAACATGGGGCACATCCGGCCAGCCCACCAAACCGGTGGTGAAGATATTGCCGGTATACGCCGCCTGCGGTCTCTGGATGCAGTTGGTGGTCATCAGAATGGCCCCGGGGAACGCCGAGAACTCCTTCTGTTGATTCTGCCACGCTGTCCCATAGTGACCATAGAAGTTGGCATACTTCTTTAACCCCGGATAGCCGTGAGTGGGCAGCATTTCTCCATGGGTGTAAACATTAATGCCCTTCCCCTGGGTCTGCTTGAGGAGTTCTTCAAGATCCTTGAGATCATGTCCGGAAACAAGGATGGCCTTGCCCTTCTTTGCTCCCAAAGGCACCTTGGTCGGCACGGGATGCCCATAGACGCCGGTGTTGGCCGCATCGAGCAATTCCATCGTCCGCAGATTCACTTCACCGCATTTCAAAACCAGACCCAACCAGTCATTGAGTTGGAGATCCTCTCTTAAAGTCGCAACCAGCCCCTCATGGACGAAGGCATAGACCGCATCGTCTTCCTGGCCCAGAATCTGAGCATGATCCGCATAGGCCGCAATCCCCTTGATTCCGAACAGCAGCGTATGTTTCAGAGAAAGAATATCCGGATTGGCAGCCGGGTAGGATTTCAGTCCGACCTTCCCACCCTGGGCGACCAGCCCTTCCAGAGTGGTTTCCGGCTTGAAATTGGCTGCTTCTTCCCCCAGCTCCACCTTGCCCCCGGCAGCTTTCACTTTTGCCTTGAGTGATTCCCTCAAAGCTACCGTGCGATTGACGAGCGGGACAAAACGCGCGGGGTCGAAATTCACATTGGTCAGGGTGGAGAACAACGCCTGGACGGTGAAAACGTTGACCTCGTGGTCGTTTACTCCAACTTTCCTGCCCTCGACCGCAAACAGCGCAAGACCCTTTAGAGCATAAGCCAGCAAATCCTGGAGCGCCGATACGTCATCCGACTTCCCACAGACCCCAACCTTAGTGCAACCTTCACCTTTTGCCGTCTGTTCACATTGATAACAAAACATCCTTTTTCTCCTTCCGTTTGTCCTGGTTCGACCAGCACCTTGGTTAATCACAACTTTCTGCTTTGACGCTAACTTCTTAATTCTATCCTTCGAATCTGTCTTTGATCTAAATCAAGAATCGGGGACTATTTGAGTTTTGCCTAGCAGATTGAGTATCCTGACATCCCCCAACACCACGCATATCATGATAATCTAATGTCTCGATCGGGTGTCTGCAATGGAAGCATTGCCATTTTCCGGAGTTCGAACCATAATGGGCGTGCCGGTTGCCATGGCTGACCGCAGAGCACATGGAGAACACCGAGAAAACCACTCATGAAAACCCTGTCGCAGGGCGCTAGCTTTTCTGTTCGGCATGCAAAAAGGAGAAGCCTTTGGAGCTGGTTGATCAAATCACAGAGATCCCACTTTTTAACGGATTACCCCGAGAACAGGTCGACAAAATCGGCAATATCGTTGTTGATAAGCGATACCGAAAAGGGCAGACACTCTTCTCCGAGGGCAGCAAGGCTAATGGCTTTTACATCATTATTTCAGGAAAAATTAAAGTCTACAAAGTTTCGCTGGACGGAAAAGAGCAAATCCTCCACATTTTTGCCAAGGGGGAATTCTTTGGCGAGGTCCCCATGTTTGCCGGCGGCAACTACCCCGCCCATGCGGAAACTCTGGAAGCAAGTCGGGTTCTGTTTGTTCCAAGAGATGCATTCATTGAGCTATTGCACGGCGAACCTTCGCTGGCGCTAAACATGTTAGGAATCCTCTGTCAGCGTCTGCGCCGCTTTACCCACCTTATCGAGGATCTTTCTCTGAAGGAAGTGCCCGGACGCTTGGCTGCCTATTTTCTCTACCTGAGCAATCCCGAAAGAGGTTCCGACACGTTCGAACTCGACATCACCAAAGGCCAACTTGCCAGTTTTCTTGGAACCATCCCCGAGACGCTCTCACGCATCCTCTCCCGGATGAGCCAACAGCAGTTCATCCAGGTGGAAGGTCGAAGGATAAGACTGCTCGACCGCCAGGCACTCGAGAACCTCGCCGCAGGGGAAAAGCTTCTCTCTTAGGACGCCGCTGTTTTTTTGGTGGCAGGTGATTCAAACGAAGATTATCATGCCCGCCGAATACGTCTTGTGGCTTAACCATCCAATTTTTTGTGGAGTTAGAGCACCTGTCAAAGCCATCAGCAGCCATTCAGAGACAACCGCTCTCAGCCAGGTTTCTTCAGGGTTACGCCTTCTTGATTTCCAGCCCGACGCTGAAAGCCTCAGCCAGCCTCTGACCAAACCCATAATAGGTTTTCTCGGCGCCGGTGCAATACATCAGCGGGTTAATCTTCAGCACATCCGGCTCTCCCCCTGTAAGGCAGTCTTCGCTAACATGAACTTCTTCGATCTGGCCGATCACCAGGGCATGACTGCCGAGATGCAGAGTGTGCATCACTTTGCATTCGAGGTTGACGGGGCATTGCTCAATCATCGGCGCCGTCTTCAGGATTCCATAAAAAACCTTGAAGGCGCAGGCGGCCACCTTGTCTTCCTTTTCGCCTGAGACGATGCCGCAATAATCCGTTTC
>JADGQM010000018.1 GCA_017881795.1 Syntrophobacteraceae bacterium | reverse complement strand
AAGACCTACCAAATGGTCCCAACTCCATTTTGGAGTGAACGTTTTCTGGAGAATGAGCAGTACAACTTGAGACACATCCATCGGGCATGAGCTATTGCCTTTGCGGCAATGGCGGGGAAACCATCGAAGGGAACCATTGATCACGTGCCGGTGAGGTGGTGCTATTGACTTCGTTGTCTTCAACACATAGACTGCGATCAATGGGGGCCTCCCCCAGGATGAAAGTGCAAATATCCGGATCCTATTGGTCGGCAGGGGAGTTGATAAGCCATGACTGACAAAAACAGCAAGCTTTTCTTGTATGAAGCTCTGGAGCTTAGAGCAGAGCTGGATGCACGAATCAAGACCCTTAAAGACTGCTTGCCGGAAACTCGGCAGAATCGTGACAGGCTCTCTTTACTCAGAGGAGAACATGGAATCCGACGTCCAAGCCCTGATTTCGATCCCGCCGCCGCTCGAAACACTCTCCGCAAGCTCGAATTCAAACGGCGAAAGCTGAACAGCGCCATTCAACAGGCAAACTTCAGCCACCTCATCGAATTTGAAGGAGACTCCATTAACCTCAACGAAGCCCTTGAGACCCGCAAGGCTCTCAACGAACAAATCGGAGAATTGCATCAGCAGGTTGTCTCTTCCGCATACGAGAGAGTCATCTACAAGGAGGGACGCGACATCGTTGAAGCAAATGAGCCATCTTACAGCGAATGCGTGGGAAAGTTGGAGCAGGCCAGGTTGTCTTTCCGGTTACTCAACAGGTTGCTCAGGCGCTCAAGCTTCGAGACCACAGTGAACTTCGAGGATGAATAGACAGATTATGGAGACAGGGGAGCAAGTGCGAATGCTTTGGCGACAGAGCATAGCCCAGATCATGGCTTCTGTGAGAGCCACAACTTTGGGGGCTGACGACTCATACCGTCCGGTAAAGCTCCATACCTTTCAGCCCAAAACTGCAGAGCAAGTTGAGCAGTTGAGCACCTAAGCAGTATGGCTCCGCGTCTCCACCCTCTTTCCTCGATACAACAATGACGTTCTACCCCTTCACCAATGAAGGGTGATTGGTATTTGCGGTCTGTTCCGCGTCTATCAGCCAGGGAAGGCCTCTTTACATGGCGATTCTGACCCACGACAGTGAATATCCATGTGCCTTTATTCTAAGGTTCCTGGAATGGGAGCGGTACGATTCGATCGAGCAGCACTTGGACGAGCAAACTCGAGTACCATTGGGAGAGCCCTATACGTTTTGGGTGAAATACCGGATGGCCCTGGAAACAGATGAGCTCACGATATACGAGAGCCAAAGGGACACAACACTGGTACTGGAAGACATTAACCGGTTGATCGATGCATTACTGCAGCTGGCAAGGGGCAGGATAAAACGCCTGGCATTCGATCCTCTCGAGCCCGACTTCGGCCTGGCCATTCGCAACCTTACGGAAAGCGATGCATCAGTCTCTATTTCGTCTGCGGCGGAGATTAGAGCAGAGGTGCCGACAGGTGCCACCAACAAGTCCATTGCGCCATCGGGGATGTTTGATGTCCAGGCATGGATCGATCATCCTAATCAAGTGAGCCGGTTTTATGGCGGCTATGGCCCGGGCCTGTATTTTCAGACGGAAGCGGCCGACGTCGAGCGATTTGCACTGCAGCTGCAGGAAGAACTAAAGGCATTGGGTCCGTACTTCACATGAAAGGGGCCTCGAGAGTGATTTTTGTTGTGCGAGCCTAAGAGGAGGAACAAGTGAGGAATATCAGTACTATGGGTTACAGGCAGTGGATCGACCGTTGACACACGAACAGATGACGAAGCTGAGGGCTTATTCTTCTCGCGCTCAGATCATACCGTGCAGCTTTACGGTCGCATACAACTGCGGCGACTTCAATGGCGACGAGGACCAGTGGATGGAGAAGTACTTTGATGCTTTCCTCTACCTCGCCAACTGGAGCAGCCGCCAGTTCATGCTGCGACTGCCGAGAAAGCTGATGGAGCAGCAGGTCGTAGCACCCTACTGTGCCGGTGAGAACTTTTCGTATCGCCTGAAAGATGACAGCATTATTCACTCATTCCGGTCAGAACAGGAGGATTCCGAATGGAAGGACGGGGAGGGCTGGCTTACGACGCTCGTGCAGATGCGCTCAGAGCTCATGCACGGCGACTATCGCGCCGCGGAGAAGGCCAGGCGTGAGCGGGAGCAGGCCGAAAAGCGGAAGAAGCATCTCGGCTCGCTTGCCGGCAGGGAGAGCAGTCTTTGGGCCAAAGTCGATGAGCTCATCGCCACGAAGCTTCCCAAACGCTACGATGAGGCCGTGTCTCTTCTCCAGGAATCTGCATGATCTTGCCCTCATGAGCGGCGAGAGTGCCGATTTTTCATTCCGCATGCGTGCACTGCACGATGAGCACGCCAGGAAGCCCAGCCTTCTGGAGAAGTTCCGGAAAGCAAAGCTCTTGGGATGATATAGGCCCTCAGGTTAACGTAGCGTGTCCTGAGACCTGGAAGCAGGTAAAATACGTATGGGTTTTTGGATCATTTGGAATTGATTTCTGCATGGGTTTTATGAGGAATGGAACCATTGAGCGTAGCCGATACCATTGCCAGGACATGGTCAATGAGCTTCACCCTCCAGCCTGATGCGGAGGACGCCGCTTTTCTGGCCGGTATCCATACCTGGCTGTCCATCAATCCGGACCCTACTCTGGACGAGGACCAGCTACGCAACATCTACCGCATTGTAAGTGAGGTCGCCCATGGTGATCCGTCCACCGTGATGCAGCGTGCCACGAGCGCAATCGCCAGGCTGCGCGAGCAGCGGCTCATGGTCCGAACCGACACCGCCGGGATTGTTCGGGGCGGTGACTACTCGCTTTCCCGCATGGGCAACGCAATTGCCGAATGGTTCGATGAGCAGGAAGGGTTGACCCGTCAGAGCCTGGAAGTGAGGATGACACGCATCCGGGCGGATCTTGGCGAGATCAAGCTGGCCGCCGAAGAAGGGGGCGACCGCGAGCACTGGGAAACCCGGGTGAACAGCCCGTTGCGTTTGACGGTGGCGGGGCTCATCGAAATGATCGACCGCCGTCAGCAGGGAATGGATGTTCAGCAAGAGGAGATCCGGGAGCGGATCGGCCTCATGCTGGAAGAGAGCTGGGTTGAGGCCATTCGCTTGATTCCCTGGAGCAGGTAGTCACTGATCCACTTTTCCCGGAAATCGACCACCGGCTGCGGACCGGAGGGCATATCGATATGGACGACATTCGATCCTATGAGCTTCTCCTCCAGGCCGAGCCCTTCCTGCAGGTATTTTACGAAGGATACACCTGCCGACTGGTGCATGGCCAGGAAGGGTATTACTACCTCCTATCCGAGGGCGACCTCCTCGGCCGTCATCGTCTGAGTGTGGCCGAGATGCTGGTGGGGCAGGTTCTTGCTTTGCTGCGCATGGATCCATCCTACCTGAAAACGACGGGGCGAATCCCCGTTGACCATATTCTCTCCCACCTGGAGATGCTGTTGAGCCGGCAGCGGCTGGTGGAGCTGCTTGCTCCCCGCGCCTGCGGCCGTGACGTGGAAACCGACAACCGCAAGATTCGGGAGGCTGTGGACAAGGCCGTCAACGGGCTTGGCCGCCTGGGATTTCTGGCCGTCGAGCGCACGAGCGGGAACGTGCTCCCCCGAAAATCGATCATGCGCTTTGCCGATCCCGTAAGGAATGCCGGTGATCTTGCGGCCGCGCTGGAGGAGCTCATCAAACGAGGGGAAGTCGAGCTGGATGACGAAGAAGAATAGAGCCCGGATTCAGAGCCTGGTCCTCGTCAACTGGAATGGGTTTTTCTACCAGCCATTCGATATGGACGGCGGCGTAACCGCCCTGGAAGGGGAGAACGGCGCCGGCAAGACCACGGTCATGATCGCCGCCTTTGTGGCGCTCCTGCCCGATCAGCGGCTCCTGCAGTTCCGCAATGTGTCCGAGGGCGGCGGCATAGAAGGTGACCGGGGGATCTTCGGACGATTGGGGTCAAAAGGAGTTGCCTATTCAATCTTGGAGCTTCACTCAGCCAAGGGCGGGCGGATACTCGCAGGTGTCATGCTTCGGAAAAAGGCGCCTCCAAGCCTGGAGCTCACTCCCTTCATCATAGAAGGCCTTGCCCGCGATCTCCCCTAAGATGAAATTCTGCTGATCCGGGATGGGGAAACAGAGAGTGTGCCCGAGCTTTCCGACCTGCGCCAGAACGTTGGCACATTGGGGGGTGCGCTCAAGATCCTCGAGTCGGTGGGGCAGTATACATCCCATCTGTTCGATATGGGAGTGGTCCCCATGCGCATGGAAGCCTACGCAGAGCGGGACAAGTTCAACCGAATGCTTCAGACCAGCATGTATGGGGGGCTATCGAGCTCCATTCAGAAAGGGCTGCGGGACTACCTGCTGGCCGAGGACCCTTCCCTGAGGAACCATGTGGCCCGCATGCGGGAGAATCTCGAAGCCTGCCGGGTGACCCGCCAGGAGATCGCTTTAGCCGGCCAGAAGTACAAAACCATCCAGGGAGTGTTCAAATCCGGCTACGGTATGTTCGAGGCCGCCTTTCACGGCACGCGCATCAGGGTCGTGGGGCTCGGGAAAAACGCCGACGCCTCCCGAGCCGACCATTTGCGGTGCAAGTCGCAGCTCGTCAGGACTCAAAGCCAACGGCGCGACCTCGATCGAAGGCACGCCGAGCTAAAAATCGAGCTCGAATTCCGGCAAAGGGAGTACAGCGACGCCGAGGCGCTCTGGAGCAGATGTAAACAGGCCCGGAAGATCGCCATCGAGATCGAACGGCACACGCCCATGCGCCTGGAGGCGAAGGAGGAACTGGAAAGAGTCGAAGGACGGCTTCGCAACCTGGAACAAGGGTTCCGGGAGTGTGAATGGAAGCGCGACCGGCTCCTTAACGAGAAGGAACAGAGCGCGGTGGGCATGGCCGATGCCCAGAACGCCTGGGAGCAGGTGTCCCGTAAAGTGGCTCTCTGCAAGCAGGCGAATGAAGCCCTTAATGACGCCCGCAAAGCCTTTCCGGACCGGGAGGTGACCGATCTGATCGCCGCAGATCTCCTATCGGAATGCCGGGACCAGTGGAAACGGGCTCTTGAGAGCAAAACTCAGGTCGAGCGGGAGCTCGAATCCGTAGTGGCCAGAGTCAGTCGGTACGGTGATGTTCTGGAAGCTCTGCGTCAGGCTTCACAAAAGGATTTAGCGCCGGAGCACGCCTTGGAGACGGCAAGGGAGCTGGATCGCGAATTCCGCGAAATGGTGCACAGCGTGAAAGAGGCCGAGGCTCTCCCGGAACGTATGGAGGAGGCCAAGAACCTTGCGGCGAGCCAACAGGAGGTGCGCAGGAGGCTTAACCTTCTCGATGGAAAGGGAGAGCAGATAGAGAGCGCTACTGACCTGCGGTCCTTGTTCGAATCCAGGCAGAAGGAACAGGATGGGCTGGCGGAAGAGCGGCGGACCAGGCGGCGCATAGAAGAGATTGATCTTCGCCTGAAGCACTGCCGCGAGGTGCTGCGAGAGCTCACTCAATGCCTGCCGGATGCGAGTCTTTTGGATGACTCCGATTGGGGAGAAATTTGCAAGAAGCTTCAGCGAGAGCGCAGGGAAGTCGGTGCGCTCAAAGAGCGGATGGAAACCCTTCAACCGGCCGTGGAACGCGTGCTGGCTGGCTGGCTCGATTTGGAGTATCCTCCTCCTGGCCCCGAGCTGGTTCATCTCCGCAAGCAGGCCATGGATCGGGCCGAAGCGGTGCTGGACTATTGGTCCAAGGGCAGGGATCTGCTTGGCACCCTGGTGGACCGGCTTCCTTACCTTTCCTACGCCGATCCGGAAAAACTGCTGGTTGAACAGGAAAGCGCCCTGGAAGCCTTGAAAATGCAAATGGGCAAACTGGACCAGGAGCCACAAGCAGCCAAGGAGGAGGTCGAAGGAGTCGGGAAGAATTTAGCACAGGCGCGAAAGGCGTTCAATAAAGCGGATGCTTTTTACGAAGTGCTGAATGAAAAAGTCGAATCCCTTCGGCAGGATCTTGCCAGGACCGGTGAAGGCGGAAGTCTACAGAGCCTCGATGATTCGCAACGGTCGAAGGAGGAAGCCAAAAAGAAGCTTGATGCTGCGCAAAAGGCGGAGCGGGAGATCTATGGCGATCTGATCCGGGCCGGGAAGGACGTGGAAATCGGTGAAAACAATACCGCTGCCGCGAGAGAGAGGAGAAAAGGGGATATCGAGGCCCTCTGGCCCCACTGGCGGAACTGGATGAGTCTAAAACGCAGGGCTATGCGAGAAGCCCTTGCGGATCGGCTGCTGAACCCGCAGGTGGTCCACTCCTACGACCAGAAAGGTCCTCCCCGCGCTTTTGAGGAAGCTTCCGGGCATCAGGGGGAGTTGAAGCGGATTCTCCAGAGTGTTCCCCAGGGTGGGAATCTTTGGCAGGAAGTGGAACGGCTGGGTGAGCCTCAGAACGCCGAGACGCGACGCGGTTCCCAGACGCTCGATGCCTGGCTCATGATCCGGGGTTTTCTGGAAAAGAGCATCCCACGGGATATCGCGCAGGCAGACGACCCGGAGGTGGCGCTCAAGCAGATCGAGGACCACCTGAGGCGCCTGGACGGCCGCCTTGTGGACCAGGAAAGACAATTGCGGCAGCGTTCCGATACCATAGCTAACAGTATCCGCACGCGCATCCGGCGGGAGGAGCGACAGATCCACCGCATAAATAAAGGGCTCGAAGCAATCAGCTTCGGGACCATTGCCTCCATCCGCATCCGTTTGGAGCGCGTGGAAGCCATGCAAAGGCTGCTGGATGGCTTGAAGGTACAAAAAGGATCTTTTCGGAGCCAATGTTTCGTTGGAAGAAGCCATGGCCGAGCTCTACCGGCAGGTGGGCGGCGGGCAGGTCCGGGGAGATCAGCTCCTCGACTACCGGGAATACGTGCGTATGAGCGTCGAGATCCAGAGGCTCGGATCGGAAAAATGGATCAAGGCCATGTCGAGTGTTCTGTCCACAGGCGAATCCATCGGCGTTGGAGCGTCCGTGCTCATGGTCATCCTGGACGCGTTGGAGCACCAGGCCGTGCTGCTGCGAGGCAAAAGCGAAGGCGGGAGTCTCCGTTTTCTCTTTCTGGACGAGGCTGCCCGCTTGAGCCCGCGCTCCCTGGACACCATGGGAGAGCTCTGCGAGCGTATGGACCTGCAGCTTCTTGTTGCCGCGCCCGCTGCAGATCGGGCCAGACGGGGGACGGTCTACCGCCTGGTACGGCGAATCGGTGAAGACGGTGGCGAAGAGGTCGTTGTGCGCGGCCGGCGTTTCACGGGCCAGATGGCGGAGGTCACAGCGGAAAAATGAACTGGGATACTCTCGACCACCGTTCCGCGCTTCTCAGGCTCTGGGAGACCGGTGTTCTTAGACGCACGCGGAAAGTACAACCTTTGATGGTATATCTACTGGAACTGGGCTGGATCACCCAGTCCCCGAGTCAAAGCGAACTGACTCTCAATGAGCTCGGCCTTTCGCGGCTGCCGCCTCTCCTTGACCGCGTTTGGCCCGCATGGCGGCAAACCTTGCAACATCTAAGAGATGCGGACTTGCCGCTCACCGCGGAGAGCTTGGTGAAACTGGCTCGAAAGAAGAGCCCGCTTCCACCGCTCCCCGGTAGACTTCACCACAAGACGTACGCCGCAATGGAGGGCATGCATTCCAAGTGCCTACCTCCCCAAAAGCTCCTGCCCCGGGACCTTACCCTGACGACCGACGGGGTTCTGCGAATCCGCGCCAATGAGGGATTGATCCTGTGCCGTGGGGCGGACCGGGTCCCCTGTGATGCTCTCATGGCCGTGGTTGGCGAGGTGATCCTTCCGGAGCGGGCCCTTCTTGACGGTATCAGTCCCTGCGGCATTCTCCCCAGGGCGGTTATGACCGTGGAGAATCTCGGCCCTTTTGTGGACATGCCCAAGCCCAGGGAATTGCTTCTTATCCACCAGCCAGGCTGGAACACTCCATTAAGTCAGCAGTTCATAAAGATGCTCGGCCCCGAGCTCTCATGGTATCATTTCGGTGACCTGGATCCGGAAGGGATTGCCATTTATCGGCATCTCAAGCAGGAAGAGGAGAAGCCCAGCCTCTTCCTCCCTTCTTTTTGGGATGAATACGAGGAAGGATACTTCCAGCCTCTTTCCGATGCCTGGCCTGAGAAGATCGCGGATTCGATTTTAGAGCCGCTCCTGAAAAAACTCTTCGCCGCCAATACATGGCTCGAACAGGAGCCCATCATTCTTGACGAAAGACTCGATCTCGAGCTTGCCGGCCTTGTTTCCAACTGGAAGCAGTGAGAAGTTACGTTCTATTTCTATTTGGCGATTTGTTTTGTGCTGCACACGGGGTTCCTCTTCATTGAAGAAGTTGAAATCCTCGGCGCTAAAGATAATTGACCCATATATGCTCACAGGAACAGACCCTTAAAGTGCGCGGGAAGATGTCGAGGGGGGCTGAGAGATTAAGGATTGGCTGGCAAGTTCGAAAGAACAAGCTTAGGGAGTTCGGAATAAAGACCTTTCAAGATCTCGATGAATTTAAGGGAGATCTGCTATTTTACCTCGGCAGTGAGCATGATAGCCTGAGAAGCAAGACCGCCGACACGAATCCTTCCAGATGGCCTTTACATCCACTCTGGAAAGACTTTCTCAAAAACATTCAGCGACTTGGAATCTTCGGTTTTTCCAATCTTGATTTCATGAATTGCGTTCTCGAAGAAAGAGAGGAACGAATAGAGATAGCTGTTTACGGCTACCTGAAAAGAATTGCAGCAATCAGGCGTGTTCAAGAAAAAGCGGATCGAGTCCGGCTGAGGGAAGCTTTTGATAGATTGGAAAGCAAGATTGTTGAACTGCATGAGCCGTTCAGTTGGGAAATGGACGTTACAAAACGCGCCAAACAGATCGAGTTGGGGAAATGGTAGTAAGTCAAGAACTCATTGTAGAATTGATCCATAAGCGCCTCACACGCGTGCTTTCATTTGCACGGATGGGCCTAATGGATTCCCAATTCGAGGAGTTCAGAAAGCTCACTCTCGATGAGTTCGGAAAAAGTGGATTGGTTAAGGATTTGGAAAGGCTATTTCAGGAAAGACGGGACAAGGCAAGGCATGGGCAGGCATAGGATGTTATCCATTGCCGGGGAATTCAGAGGAACGGCAAAGGCTTGGAGCGATCCGGGCCTTTTGTCGTTTTTGGGGACGTTTTCGTCTTGATTGTGGGGAATAGTGTGGGGAGTAGCTTCACCAGCCACAAAAAAAGGGCTTAGATTGTTTGTCTAAGCCCTTGATTTTTCTTGGCTCCCCGGGACGGACTCGAACCATCAACCTAGTGGTTAACAGCCACCCGCTCTGCCGATTGAGCTACCGGGGAACAAAATTCAAAACGAGGAGCACTCTTTAACAGAGCACCCCTCGTTTGTCAACAACTTAGGTTTGAGCTACGCAATCGCGCAACTCTAACCGGTTTTACGCACCATCCAGCCTGATGCTCATTTCCTGCTCAGGCTTTTCTTTTGTCTTGGCCTCCATGACACACTTTGCCACAAGCTTCTCGTAATCGGCGTCAGTTCTGGCCTGAATCTTGGCTACCTCAGTCTCAGTCAGGTGACGGAACCGCCGCTGCGGTTTGAAGTACTCACTCACCGGCTTGGGCTTCGCCACTTTGCGGGAGAGGAAATACTGTCCGTCGATTACTTCAAAGAGCGGGAAAACCTTCGACTGGACAGCCAGTCTGGCCATTTCCACACTTTCCTCGATGCCGCAACGCCATCCCGTCGGGCAGGGTGAATAGATGTGGAGATAGGCGGGGCCGGGAACCAGCGATGCCTTCTTCACTTTATTCATCAGGTCGATGGGGAAGGCTGGCGAGCAGGTGGCCACATAGGGCGTACCGTGGGCCACTGCGATCTCGGGCATGTTTTTCTTCCAGGTTGACTGACCGATGCTCTTTTTGCCGGCAGGCGAGGTGGTTGTTGCGGCCCCGTAAGGAGTCGATGAAGACCTCTGGATGCCGGTGTTCATGTAAGCTTCGTTATCGAAGCACATATAGATGAAGTTATGGCCGCGCTCGAGGGCGCCGCTCAATGCCTGCATACCAATGTCCGCCGTGGCGCCGTCACCGCCGTAGCCAACAAAAACGGTGTCCGGTGAATTGATGATGCCTTTGCGGTTCATGGCCTTATAGGCTGACTCCGCACCGCTCACCACGGCCGCCGCATTTTCGAACGCAACATGGATCCACGGCACTCTCCACGCACTCTGCGGGAAGGGTGAGGTGATGATTTCCATGCACCCTGTCGCGCTGCACATGACAACGTTGGTGCCCAGTGCCTTCATGGCTTGCCGCAGGGCCAATACTTCTCCACAGCCCTGGCATGCTCTGTGACCGGGCGAGACCGGCTCCACCTCAGGCAGATTCTTGAGGTTGAACCCCTTGAAATTCTTCAGAGCTTCAGATGCGATTCCCATTTATTCCCTCACATTGATGAATTCATAGGCCACGGGCACACCATCGTCCTTGGACGCGGCAACCTGATCAACCATTTCCATAAAGTTTTGATCCGTCACGTCTCTACCACCAAGCCCGACAAGGAAATTCCGGAGTTTCGGGTGGTGCTTGCGGTCGTAAAGGATGGACTTGACCTCAAGAGCGACCGGCCCGGAGACATGGCCACCCGCAAATGAGGTAACCCGATCCAGAACGATCACATTCTTGGCGCCCTTGATGGCCGCAAAGAGAGCTTCTGCAGGGAACGGCCGGAACAGACGAATGCGAGTCAGGCCAACCTTTTTGCCTTCCGCTCTCATCATATCAACGGCGGTCATCGCTGTCTGTGAGATACTACCCATGGAAATGATAATGGTTTCGGCGCCTTCGGTCTTGTAGGTTTCGACCGGCTTATAGTAGCGCCCGAACTGCTTGCCGAACTCATCCCACGCCTTCTCGATATAAGGCAGGGAATTCTTGAAGGCCTCATCCTGAGCTTTCCGCGCTTCGGTGTAAATATCGGGCATGCCGACTGCACCAAACGTTACCGGATTGGCCGGATCCAGCCGGAGTTTGGGCCGGTAAGGCGGCAGGTACTTATCGACATCGGCCTTATCCGGAATAGTCAAAGGCTCGATCATGTGGCTCAGGGTAAACCCATCCAGGTTGACCTGCACGGGGAAAGACACGTTGGGGTCCTCACCCATACGGAAAGCCTGGATCGTAAGGTCAACCACTTCCTGGCCGTTTTCCGCAATGATCTGAATCCAGCCGGTGTCGCGTGCATACATCAAATCGGCATGGTCATTCCAGATGTTGATGGGTGCGCTCAACGCGCGGTTGGCAACGGCCATAACGATGGGCAGGCGAAGGGAGGCAGCAATATAGCAGAGCTCGGACATCAAAGCATATCCCTGCGAGCACGTCGAGGTGAACGTGCGTGCTCCGGCGGCGGATGATCCGATGCAGGCGCTCATGGCGCTGTGCTCGGATTCCACCGGGACAAACTCGGCGTCCAGATGACCATCGGCCACCATTTCGGAAAGATGTTCAACGATGTGAGTCTGGGGGGTAATCGGGTAAGCCGCAACCACGTCGACATCACAGAGTCCTGCCGCCTCGGCACATGCTATGGAGACTTCTATACCAATCTGTTTGGACATGTTAGTCGACCTCCTGTATCATGGTAATAGCGTCTACAGGACATTCGTGGGCGCAAATGCCGCAGCCTTTGCAATAATAGTAATTCTGAATGTAGTAACCCTCAGCGTCCTTGCTGTAGACCATGTCCGGACAGTAAATGTAGCACTGAGCGCATTTCGTGCACTTTTCTTTGTTTGTTTCAGGCCTCATGGATCGCCAATCGCCGGTTTTCAGCTCAGCAGCATTCCCGGGGTTGGTAATAGCAATCCCAAAGTTCAATTTCTTCCAACTCATGAATCCAGTTTCTTTAGCCACTGTTTAACCCTCCACGACTGTTTCTTCGAAGGCGCGTGCGCAAGACTTCACATTCTTCTCGGCAATCGGTCCGAAGCGATGATCGATCGGGTGCTTCAAGCCTTCCATCGAAATCAACCCCGGCACTGACTTGATAAGAGCCCCCAGCATGGTGGTATTGGTGATGGGGACGCGCATGGTTTCGATTGCTATCTTGCTGGCATCGACGGTCGCGATCTTGGCTTTGATCCCCGTATCCTTGCGGACCTGCGCGGCAGTCTTGGTGGTATTGACGATGACAATGCCACCTTCCTTCAAACCAGCTTCAACATTGACAAGTTTCAAAAGAGTCGGATCCAGAACGATCACATAGTTCGGTTCGTAAACCTTTTCTCGCGTACAGATAGGTTTATCGCTGATCCGCACGAAAGCCATAACAGGGGCGCCTCGCCGCTCGGGGCCAAAACTAGGGAAAGCCTGTGCGTATTTCCCTTCCTCGATAGCAGCCAGGGCCGCAAGCTCGGCGGAGGTCACGGCCCCTTGGCCCCCGCGTCCATGAAAGCGTATTTCAACCATAGTTTGTCACTCCACCTTCAACGTTTCGACTCACTCTGCTCACCGCAAGAAGCCCACACCGATTTCAGATTTGAGCATACCCGCGGCGAACCAACCAAAAGACACCTAAACTAAGCTGCTAATGTATAGCAGTTTTGTGCAAAAAAGGTCAAGGTGTTTTTTCACCTTTAAGCGGGCTTTATGTTTTAGCGGGAAATGCACCAAAAGTGAGGTCTTTATTAGGTAAAAAATCACAAGCACCGTACAAAAAAATCATGGTGCCTCGCGAAGTTCCCTCTAAGGCCTCCGGCAAGAAATATTTGTCCGTGACATCGAGACCGACGCGGTTTCTAAAACCGCGTCGGTCTCCGAATCTTGGACGATTACTTATTGCCAAACGCCTAAGCGAAGTTCTGTCGTCCTTTCAAGGCCCGCTCCAGAGTAATGCGGTCAGTATATTTGAGGTCACCGCCCATGGGAATCCCATACGCGATCCTCGAGATCTTCAGCGGCCGGTCTTTCAGCAACTGGAGCAGGTAATGAGCGGTAGCCTCGCCCTCGTTGCTGGGATTGGTAGCAATAATGACTTCCTTCACCTGTTCTTCGTCGACGCGTCTCATGAGCTCACGAATGCGGATGTCATCGGGCCCGACGGCGTCCAGGGGAGCCAGAGCACCCTGGAGAACGTGGTAACGCCCCCTGAAGGCCCCTGACTGTTCCAGGGCCAGAAGGTCGGCCGTACTCTCGACCACACAGAGCTCTCCCGTGTCTCGCGCAGGGTCCGCACAAATGGAGCAGAGCTCGCCATCAGTAAAATGAAAACATCGCGGGCAGGTGCGCACGCGATCGCGCATTTGCCGGATCACCTCCGCCAGGGATTCGGCGTCTTCCCTGGGGCATTGCAGCAGGTGCATGGCAACGCGGGTGGCGCTTTTTTCTCCCAGACCCGGGAGTTTGCTCAGCCGGCGAATGAGGTCCCTCAGAATCGGTGGATAGGCGTTCATCGTTCCTCAGGTCCCCCTCAAAAAAGCCCCGGGAGTTTGAGCCCCGGAATATTCAGGCCGCCGGCAAGTTTACCCATCTCTCCGGCCGCCATCTCCTGCGACTTCCTCAAAGCATCGTTTACCGCAGCGACAATTAGATCCTGCAGCATTTCAATGTCTTCCGGATCGACCACCTGAGGTTCGAGCTTCAGTGTCACCAGTTCCTGCCGTCCATTCATGACCGCCGTGACCATGCCTCCACCGGCGCTCGATTCCACCGTCTTGTCAACCAGTTCCTCTTGAATCTTTGCCATCTTGTCCTGCAACACCTTGATCTGCTGCATGGGGTTGAAGCCTTTCGTCATGTCTTCCTCCCTGGCCCTTCTCTCATTTCAAATCAAACAGAAATTAACTCAAATAAGTTCCGGACCTTCTTCCGGTTCGGATGGTGTCTCGCCCTTTACGGTCTCCACTCGATCGCTTTTTAACATGCGAATGTCAACCAGGTCTCCCCCAAGGATTTCCAGAGCCTGCAGGACTACCGGATGTTCCATGATAAGGCGCCGGGGATTGCCTTTGGCCCGCTTCGCTTTGGGCGATCCCTTGACTTCGGGAGCAGGAGCAGCTCTTGCTTTCACCACCCACTGGAATTCATGTCCAAAGAACGCACGCGCCGCGGCGGTAAGCTTGGTCAGCGCCTGCGGCTCCTTGATAACATTTTCGAAGACCTCGTTGACTTCCAGCCCAAGGGTCTTATCGGAAGCAAGTGTAACCTGGCTGTCGGCAAGTTTCGCGGCAAGGATGCCGTCTTTTATTTTTAGCCATCGGATGAAACCGGCCCATTGGTTAACCGTTTCGCTCGGGTCGACAGGAGCCAGCGGCGTGGCCGGCGGTTGCGGGACGATCTGAGGTGGTGGAAACGGTTCCTGTGCGGCCAGTTCAGCGGGTTCTGGCCGGGTGGCGGGGACCTCTGGATTTGGGAGGCGGTCTGCGGCTCTCGTCGCTGCTCTATTCGCTTCGCAACTCCCCTGGTCCGTTGCCAACCGGTTTTCCAGGGAGCTCAGTTTTGCCAGGACCTCCTCGAGAGATTCCAATTGGGGAAGCTGAGTCAGGCGCAGGAGGAGCATCTCCAGGGTAATCCTGGGAAGAGAAGAGCGCCGGATATCTTCTTCGGCTTTCAGGACCATCTGGAAGATAAGGTGCAGGGATTCCGGACTGGTCTTGCCCAATTCGCTCTTGAGGACCAGGATTTCATCTTCGGGAAGGTCCAACAGGGATTCTGCGCCTTGCCCTCCGGTAGCCAGCACCAGGAGATTTCTGAAATAATCGCACAATTGCTGGCAGAAACGCTTGGTGTCAATGCCCCGCCGATAGAGGTCGGCGACGACTTCCAGGCAGGTTCGGGCATCGTTTTCAAGAACTCCTGCGACAACCTTGTGAACACTTTTACGGTCTACTATTCCAAGAATGTCAAGGACTTCTTCACCGGTGAGATCCTCGCCGCTGAAAGCCAGGATTTGCTCGAGCAGACTCTGAGCGTCGCGCATGCTGCCGTCGGCTTCCCGCGCAAGGGCGTAAAGCACCCCTTCGGGAAGATCTACCTGCTCCTCGACGGCAATGTGCCGCAGGTGCTCAACCAGTTGCTGGGTGGCAATACGGCGAAAATCGAAACGCTGACATCGACTCAGGATGGTCGCGGGGATCTTGTGAGGCTCCGTCGTTGCAAAAATGAACAGGACATGCTCCGGTGGCTCTTCCAGGGTTTTCAGCAAAGCATTGAAGGCCTCCGCCGTCAGCATGTGAACTTCATCAATGATATATATTTTATATTTACTTTTGGCCGGCCGGTAGCGAACCGTTTCGCGAAGATCGCGAATACTGTCGATTCCGCGATTGGAAGCGCCATCGATTTCCAGTACATCCACGGAATTGCCTTGGGTAATTTCCCTGCAATTTGAGCAATGATTACAGGGAGCAGAAGAAACCGGGGTCAGGCAGTTGATTGTCTTGGCAAGAATTCGCGCCACGGAGGTCTTGCCGACCCCACGCGCCCCGCAAAACAGATAGGCGTGAGCGATACGATTCTTACTGATGGCGTTTTGCAGAGTCCTGCTTACATGAGGCTGACCGATGACCTCGGCAAAGGTTTGAGGACGCCATTTGCGCGCCAACACCAGGTAGGACATGGGCAGATTGCCGCAAAATGAGGTAAATGGAAGATGGCGGAGAGAGAGGGATTCGAACCCCCGGTACACCTTTTGGGCGTACACACGATTTCCAGTCGTGCCCCTTCAGCCTCTCGGGCATCTCTCCGTCAGGTGCGATCGCAATGATTGCTTGCCAAGCTTCCCAACACTTTCTGATGGCGGAGAGGGTGGGATTCGAACCCACGTGCCCTGCTCTTCACAGGACAAGTCGATTTCGAGTCGACCCCGTTACGGCCTCTTCGGTACCTCTCCACGATTTTTCTGCGCCCGGCGACGTTCTTGAAAAAACCTCGTCAAGAGCTCAGCAGACTTGTCCGCCAGAACGCCACCAACCACTTCAATATAATGATTGAAAACCATTACCTTTGTCAAGTCCACTGCACCGCCAAGAACCCCGGCCTTCGGGTCCGAGGCGCCAAAAACAAGCACGCCAATGCGCGCCTGCAGCATTGCCGCGAGGCACATGGCACAGGGTTCCAGGGTAACGTAAAGGGTTGTTCCTGGAAGGCGGTAATTCCGCGCCGCCCTGGCCGCCTCACGCAAGACCAGGATTTCGGCGTGGGCCGTCGGGTCGCACATGGCAATGGGGGCATTATATCCACGACTGAGGATCTGCCCATCATTGCCCACAAGGACTGCGCCAACCGGTACTTCGGCTCTGGCATAAGCTTTTCTGGCTTCATCGAGAGCCTCAGACATAAATGTTTCATTAACATTCATCAAATGAGCTCATCGGCGCCCCCGGTTTTCCTCCGAAAGGCATTCGACATAGCATAACCGGCGCGCAATTGGAAACCTTTTTAATTTGATTGGCGTCACCTTGTCAGACGCCTATTGTGTCTTATAGTTTCTTAGTGTATTAAATACTATAACTTAGTGTCAATTCGAGAACTCCTTGAAATGGGCGTTTGCACTCGGCGGGGTGCGGGAGAGGCAGGACCTGATGATGTTTTCTGCAGGGTATCGCTGCTTGGCCTGACGCCATCCACCAAAGGAGAGATCATAGGGCTCGGATTGACACTAATGGGCGTGAGGCGCCGGGCTGGATGGGAGCAATATGGAAACGAAGAAAGCCATCGGAGATCATTGCTTCAGGCGTATCGCCGGAATGGATCGAGTCTTTGAGCCGGGAGGCGCTGGGGGTGAGGAAGGAAAAAGGCATCATTGCCCTGATTGCAGCTTTTGCCAGTCCTGTGCTGAGACTCGTTGCCTGACTTGTCGCAGCGAGAAGAATCGGGGGGGCGCTGCTCCATGCAAGAAGCTGAGCCTCCACGAGCAGATTCTTCTTTATGAGAAGGTGAACGCCAAGGGATCAGGGATAAAATAGGTTTTGGCATCGCGGTGGATAACTCAGGACCCTTCAACGTAGTAGTGGATTTATGAAGAGCAAAGTAGCTTATTATATTATGGTGTTCGGGGTTTTTTGTGCGCTTTACGCTGGAGCGGATTGGAGCCTGGCGCAGAACTTGGCGGTCGTGAAGGACGTTCATCATGAACTTCGGGACGCGAGCTCCGTTGCTTCTGCCGAGAGTGATTGGGCGAGAGCGTCATCACAGCAATGGCATACTTTCATCTGGGATTCGCTGCCCGCGGATTGGCTCCAGGATTCTAATCAAGCTGCGCTTTTGCAAGCCTATGAAGAAAACGACTGGAAGCCCCTTTTCATCACGGCGCGTTTTGAAGTGAACGCGAGCGGCCACATGTTGTTGCACCGCCTCGGAACCGTCCAGAGCGAGGCCATTGATCCGCGGCCATATAGACTGGAAGATTTGAGGCGCGAGATGGAGCACCTGGAACATTTGCGCCTTTCCCTCCAGGCTGCTGATCCAGGGTACCGGGACTCGGCCTCGGATTTGCCGGACTCCACTTCGCTCCAAGAACATCCTGGGCAAGTCACTGCTGAGGGGAATCACGGCGTCATGGAATCCTCCCGGCCTCGAGCACCGGAGTCGGACAGGCCCCGAGATCACGAAAAGGAATATCGCGACCTTTTCCTGACCAGCAGTGCCATCGATGTGCGCCTGGCTCATAATCTCATCCGGTTTGCCAATACCATGGACCCCTTTTCAAAAGAGCTGCAGGTCAGCGCTCTTTTGGGACGCATCCCCATGGATCAATTTCTGAATGATCTCGAGCCCCCTTCGCCGCCCTATAAGTCGCTTGTGCAGGCTCTGCACAAATATCAAAAGCTTGCCTCCCAGGCTTCTCAACAGCCATTGCCCCAATTTCAAAAGCTGAGCCTCGGCGATGCGGGAAATACCATCCGGGAACTGCAGAAGAGGCTGCAGCAGGAAGACTTCTACCAGGGTAAGATTACCGGCCAATTCGACGAAGCGACCAAGGAAGCGGTCCAAAAATTTCAGCTTTTCCACAACCTCGACGCCGATGGTAAAGCCGGGCAGCAGACGCGTGAATGGCTGAATATTTCCTTTCAGGACAAAGCCGAGATGATTGCGCAGGCTCTGAAGCTTTATCGGCAGAGTCCAACTCGTCACTATCAAAGGTTCGTCTTGGTTAACATTCCCCAATTTACTCTGGAATATTACAATGAGGGGAAGATCGAAGCGGTTCATCGCGTGATTGTCGGCAAGGCAAGCGGGAAGAAGATCAAACTCAACGGCCGCTCGGTGGGAGAAAATCAAACGCCTCCTCTGGCCAGCACTATTGAACAGGTGGTCATCAATCCCAGATGGTATGTTACCGACCGCATCCGCCTCGAATTGAATGACGCCATAGCCGCCGATCCTTCTTACTTAGCGCGCAATGGCTACACCTACCTGACCTCCTCCACCTCTTCCTCGGGTGAACCCCGGTTGATCCAACTCCCCGGACCAAACAACGCTCTCGGTCGGGTGAGGTTTGATTTTCCCAACGCTTATGCCGTATATATGCATGACACCCCCAACAAACATCTGTTCCAGCGGGCCCGCCGGGACTTTTCCCATGGCTGCATTCGGGTGGAAAAGGCTCAGGAATTGGCCCAGGAGCTCCTCGCGGGCGAGCAGAATCCTGCTGCTTCAAGGACCGACACCTACCTTGCCGGCAACCGTGAGACCTTCTTGCGGCTTCGTGAACCGGTGCCGATCATCATTGAATACCTCCCGGTCGTGGTCAACGCGAAAGGGGATCTCGTGTTCTGTGGTGATCCCTACGGCTGGTTCCAGGAGAACTCCGACCGGAAATCCTGATTTTGCCACACTATGGCGAACGCTTTCTAATTGACGACGGCGATTGGACGTCGGCCGGCAGTCGTTCATCTCCCTTCGGGACACCCGAAGACACATGAAAAGGGACTTTTCGGAGCAGGAAATAGTCTGGCGAATATGTCCGCGCATATCTGCCATATAGCCTTATCGTTCAGTAATTTATTCGTCATATAATCAAACGGTTAACAAATTTCGCCGGCAATATCCAATGCGTGATGCACGATATTTGCATCTCCGATTTGTCCAACTTACTATTACATTTTATTTATTCTGTAATTGCAAATAGTTGTGGGCTATTTATGCGGCTCAATAGTATGGTTGTTTGAAAAAATGTTTGACAGCCTCCTCCTTTTGCGATAGTGAACACAATCTCATAAATAGTGCGATTTGCTCTGGAGGGTGAGACAGAGCTCAGACGATAATCCACACTAGGGGGACAAGTTATGGAGCGTTTCAACTCCTGTTTGAGGTTGAAGCTACCGTTCATGTGCGTTATCATCCCGTTGATTTCTTTAACTTTTCTTGAAACTCCCGCCTTTACCATCACAGCATCCATCGGCCGACCCTACCAGGGGCGTCTCGTTAATGGTATTCCCTTCCCGACCCAGTTTCAGGGCTATTATCTGCGTGATCAGGAGCGGTCGTACGCGACTCCCGAGGCGATCGGAACGGTGCTCGATGCTATTGATGCCGTGCGAGCTCAGAACCCTGATACATGTAGCCTGTTTATAGGTGATTTTTCCCGGCCCGGTGGTGGTGGGATTAACATGCACCGATCCCACCAGAATGGGCGAGATGCAGACTTGGGGATGTATGCCAAAGGCAACCGAGCCCTTGATACCTTCACCCCCATGAATGAAGAAAATCTGGATGTTGCCAAGACGTGGTGCTTTGTTGAAAGCATGCTTCGTTCGCAGCATGTCCAATATCTTTTCCTCGATCGAAGAATCCAGAGACTCTTGCACGATTATGCTCTCAGCCGGGGCGTGGACCCCAACTATTTGGACACGCTGTTTGGCAACACCCGAAATTCTATAGTCCAACACGTTCCGGGTCATTACGATCATATGCACGTGCGCTTTTATACCCCGTGGTCAACCATGGCCGCGCGCGTGGGGGAAGAAGACGAACAGCAGCGAACGGTGATCGAGATGGCGCAGCAGGCATACCTCCCCAAGAAAGTGAACTATTATGTGAAGGGGTCGGAGCATAGCCTGGAAGCCCTGGCGCAGAGCTTTGGGGTTAACCAAAATGATTTATGTCGATGGAATCAGATGCATTTGAATGATGCACTGGCGCCGGGCGCCTGCCTTGTCTTTTACAAGCGCGGCTTCGAAGTGGAGCCGGTGCACTTGGCGAGATCGCTCCAACCTGACTCCGTACCCGATTCGCCAGGTATCCAGTTGGCCTCCACCGATGCTTCCGGTTCCCTGTCGGATGCGCCGGTCACTATCCGATTATCCCATTCCACGCAGGGAAAGCCCGCTTTAACTTCTGGCTACAACTATACGGTTCACCGGGGAGACACTCTTGAGAAAGTCGCAAAGCGTGCCGGAATGGATGTCAGTGCGCTGTGCGCCCTCAACGGGCTGAAACTCAAGGCAGCAGTTAAACCGGGGCAGAAAATAAAGCTGGTAAGCACAAAATCACCTTCGACCTATGCCGAGGTGGCAAGTTCAAATGTCACACAATCGGTGCATGCCGTTTCCATCGCTGATCCCAAGGCATCCGCAAGCTTCATTCCGGCAGTCTACACTGCCGAAAGACACGACACGCTGTCGAAGATTGCCAAACAGCAGGGGCTTGATCTCAATGCACTGTGCCAGATCAATGGGTTGAACCAGAACACGGCGCTCAAACCCGGCCAAAAAATACAACTGTTTAAACCGAGTGCTTCCCAGAAAAATGCCAGCTCTGTAGCGGTCATGAACGCTTCCCTGCGGTCGACCTCGAAGCAGGCCACTCCGGCGCCGAGCACCCTGCAGGCAAACATGAAGCCCGTCAAAGATTCAAAGGCCAAATTATCCCCTGCCTCCCAGCAGAAGTCACAGGGAATCCAGAAAACCCCAACAAAGGCATCGAGCAGTAATAAAAATAGCAGCACTCAGCTGGCAAAAGCCGAGAAAAACCCAAAGAAGACTTCGAAGAAGTAAGTTTCAAAGGTCTCGGGACGAGACACGCATCGATTCTGGATTTACGGAAGGGCGCATGTCCCCGTTTTCGCCTCAGTAATTCCCCCTTTTCTTCTCGGCTCATTTCTGTTATGAACCGGCGCTCCCGACGGGCACGAATAATGTGCCCGTTTTTGTTTTGGTTTTGAGCAGTGGTTCGGCACGGATTCCTTCTCACCTCGACATGTAAGGATGGTGTTCAAATCTTTTGCCCTTGTTATTTAAACTGGAGGATCTGAAGAACGCCGGTTGCAGCATGAAAGGAGATTTTAGCCAAGTATTATGATCAACGATCTCACAACAACACGAAATATCGGTATCAGTGCTCACATCGATTCAGGCAAGACCACCCTGACGGAACGGATTCTCTATTACACGCAACGGATCCACGCGATCCATGACGTGAAGGGAAAAGACGGGGTTGGCGCCAAGATGGATTTTATGGAGCTTGAAAAAGAACGGGGCATAACCATTCAGTCTGCTGCCACCTACTGTGAATGGAAAGATCATTCCATCAACATCATTGATACACCTGGTCATGTGGACTTCACGATTGAAGTGGAAAGAGCCTTGCGGGTCCTTGATGGCGCGGTCCTCGTGCTATGCGCGGTGGGAGGGGTCCAGTCCCAGTCGGTGACCGTGGACCGCCAGATGGTGCGATACCGAGTTCCTCGGGTGGCTTTCATCAACAAGTGCGATCGGACGGGCGCTGAACCGTTAGGCGTAGTTCGCCAGCTTCGAGAGAAATTAAATCACAATGCGGTGTTCCTCCAGCTTCCGTGGGGTCTGGAGTCCAACCACCTGGGGGTCATTGATCTCATCACCATGCGAGCTCTGAAGTTCGAAGGGGAACATGGGGAAGAGATCACAGCCGGCCCTATTCCCTCTGAGCTCCTCGGCCAGGCCGAGGAAGCGCGTGAAGAATTGTTGGATGCCGTCTCCCTTTTCTCGGACGAACTCACCGAGGCCATCCTCGAAGAGCGGGTTACGGAAGAACTTATCCATGACGCGATTCGCCGGGGCACCCTTGCGCTCCAGATGACCCCGGTGCTCCTTGGTTCGGCCTACAAGAACAAGGGAGTTCAAACCCTCCTGGACGCTGTCTGCCGCTACCTGCCAAGTCCGCTCGATGCCGCTTCCACGGCCACGGCCCTCGACCTTGATCGGGACGAGGCCGAGGTAGGTTTGAAAAACGCTCAGGATCTCCCCCTGGTCATGCTGGCCTTCAAGCTGGAGGTGAGTCGTTATGGGCAACTTACCTATGTGCGAATCTACCAGGGCATCTTGAACAAGGGCGATACCATCGTCAATGTGCATACCGGGAAGCGTTCCAAAGTGGGGCGTCTGGTGCGGATGCACGCTGACGAAATGGAAGAGATTGATGGCGCTGCAGCGGGAAGCATTGTAGCCCTTTTCGGAATTGACTGCACCTCAGGCGATACCTTTACCGATGGCCAGGTGCGCTATACGATGTCGTCCATGTATGTGCCGGCCCCGGTCATCTCGCTTGCCATCAAGCCCAAAGATAAAAAATCAGAAATGAGCGTAGGTAAGGCTTTGGCTCGGTTTACCAAGGAGGACCCGACGTTTCGAACGTACCTCGAGGAGGAAACCAAAGAGACGATCATCTGTGGTATGGGTGAGTTGCATCTGGATGTATATGTGGAAAGGATGCGCCGGGAATACCAGGTGGATCTGCAAACGGGCATGCCCAAAGTTGCTTACCGGGAGACCATCACGCGCCAGGCCGATTTCAACTATACCCACAAGAAACAAACGGGTGGGTCGGGGCAATACGGGCGTGTGGCCGGCTTCATCGAACCCAGTTCTGAAGGCGACTACCAATTCTTTAACAAAATCACCGGGGGCGCCATTCCCACAGAATTCATCCCTTCCTGCGACAAAGGTTTCAAGGCCTGCCTGAAGAGAGGGTCTCTGGCAGGGTTCCCTATCGTGGGGGTTCAGGTGACGATTAATGACGGCGCCGCTCACACGGTGGATTCTTCTGATCTTGCCTTTCAGCAGGCAGCCATTGGGGCGTTTCGCGAGGCCTATGCGAAGGCCAGCCCGAGCATTCTCGAACCGGTGATGAAGGTGGTGGCGGAAACACCCTCTGAATTTCAGGGGGCGGTGCTCGGGACCTTGAACCAGCGGCGGGGCATCATTATCAGCACCTCTGAAGATCGCGCTTTCTCTACCATAGAAGCCGAAGTACCTCTTTCCGAAATGTTCGGGTATGCGACCGTGCTGCGTTCTTCCACTCAGGGAAAGGCTGAATTCACCATGGAATTCGCCCAATACAACCCGGTGCCAAGGAGCATTGCCGAAGAGATCATCAAGAGGTACAAAGAAGAGCAACTTTCACCGAAGACCAAGTAAAAAGGTGGCATTTAAGAAGGAGAAACCTGATGAATATTGATCAGCCCGAAGGTCAGGAAGCCATTGGACTCATCCCAAGAACCCTTGGCAATCCTCTGAGACCGGGTGAACTTGGGGCCCTGATGGCCCGGGCGGGCGTCGGGAAGACGGCGTGTCTAACTCACATAGCTCTGGAGCGCCTGTTCGGGAGTCAACCCGTCCTTCATGTGTGCATCGATGGAGCCGCAGAGAAAATCAAGATATGGTATCGGGAATTGATCAAGAATCTCCTCTCTTCATCGTCGAGAGATGAGTTCACCACGGAGCAGCGGCGCATTGAATCGCTGCGCTTCATTCTTGCATACTTACATCACACTTTCAGTGTTCCCAAGCTGGAACAAAGCCTCCAAAACCTGAAAGAACAGACTAATTTCCGTCCGGCTTTGGTCGTCTTGGATGGCTTGGATTTTGACCGGGAACCCCGGGCCACGGTTGCGGAGCTCCAAGATTTTGCGCGAAGACATGCGGTTTCCATGTGGATGTCCATAAGAACGCATCGCCACATTGCCACGACGAATGAAAACGGCATCCCTTACCCGTGCGACGAAACCGATGAACTTTTCCGAGCAATTCTCTTGCTTGAGGCCACCCCAAAAGCGATTCAGGTGAAGGTCTTGAAACATGCCGGGCAGTACCAACCAGAACACCCTGAAGTTTTTCTCGATCCGCAGACCTATCTCCTGCTCGGGAACTAAGGTGAGCTAAATTCCGAGGGTGCGCTTTTCAAAAGGTACGGTCGATGGATGATGACCTGATCTCCAGTCTGACCCGTCAGATTAGGGAAGATATAGTTCAAAACTACCTGACGGAGCGGCGTCTAATCAGGCTGCAGATTGAAGACATCGAAAACCAGGCGGAAGGGACCAGAATCCAGGCTCATAGAACCGGCAAGCGTCTGAACAGGCTGGTTCACGTGATGATTCATCAGGAGATGGTGAAGAAGCTCCACGCTTTGCTCAAGGTTCCTGAACCCTCCTTCTGGAATGATTGCTCGCACGAAAAGTTTTCCCGAGGAGTTCGCTTCATCCGGGTCAGGGCGCTCACCAACAAAGGGAAATTCAGAAAACTGGTCAGCGAGGCCTACCAGCGTCTGTATCGCCGGATGGAAAAGTACCGCGAGGCTTATGACGAGCTGGAGGGCCAGTGCCGGGCAGTAAACAGCAACATCAAGCAGTTTCAACAGAATTTTGATCTGCTGGGCATGTTGAGCTTCCTCAAAAGCCTGGATACCGGCAGCCTTGAAAAGAAACACTTCCTGGGAGAGAATTTTACTGCCGAAGAATTGGCCTCCGTGGATCAAACCCTTTACATCGGCCCGATCCGGTTCGAAACTCTTCAGGTCCCAGCCCCGTTGACTTTGCCGAAACCCGAAGCGGTGGAATTCTCCCTGACCGAACTAGCGAACGAGGTGTATCGGAAATATCAGAAATATGTTCAACGGTTGCTGGAGTGAACCATCTAATCCCTGTGAAAGAAGGTGATTCCATGTCCAACGCTATTGCCATCCGGCGGGAAGATAAATACGAATGGGAGCGGCGAGCGCCTCTCACGCCCTCACACGTTGCCCGGTTGGTTCAAGAATCTGGTTTGGAGGTCTACGTTCAACCGTCGACGCTTCGGGTGTTTCCCAATGAAGCCTACCGTGAGGCGGGAGCCAAAGTCCAGGAGGACCTATCTTCGTGCGGCGTGATTGTGGGTGTCAAGGAGATTCCTTTGGATTTCTTCCAGAGGAACAAAACCTATCTCTTTTTTTCGCACACCATCAAGGGCCAACCATACAACATGCCCATGCTCAAGCGGATGATGGAGATGCGCTGCCAGCTCATCGAGTACGAGAAGATCGCAGACGACGCAGGAAAACGCCTGGTCCTTTTCAGCAGACACGCGGGGCTTGCCGGTATGATCGAATCGTTGCACGCGCTCGGTAAACGACTCGCGGCTGAGGGGCTGGAAGATTTGCACAATCCTTTCGTCGACCTTCGGCAGCCTTATCAGTACCGAGATCTGGAAGAAGCCATGGCGCATCTTCGGCGCATCGGGGACAGGATCAGCCGGAAGGGACTGCCCGCTTCCCTCTCGCCTCTCGTTGTTGGCTTCCTGGGCTATGGTAACGTCTCCAGGGGTGCCCAGGAAATTCTCGATTGCCTGCCCGTTGTTGAACTGCGGCCCGAGATGCTATTTTCGCTCGGCCAATACGCCCCGTCGAACAAGGCGGTTTATAAGGTGGTGTTCGAGGAGAAAGACACGGTAGTCGCCACAGACGGCTCGTCATCGTTTTCCCTGGCCCATTATTGGCAGCACCCGGAGTCCTATCGCGCGGTCTTCTCTCGATACTTACGCCACCTCACCGTGCTGATCAACGGAATCTACTGGGAGGAACGCTATCCCGTGCTGGTAAGCGCCGATGCCGTGAGGGATCTGTATGCGGGCAGACAGACGCCGGCGCTTCGTGTCATCGGGGATATCACCTGTGACCTCGAAGGGTCGATCGCCATAACCCGCAAGGCAACCCTGCCGGATCAGCCCTGCTATGTTTACGACCCAAGAGAGGACGCCATCCAAGATGGAGTTCATAATCTGAGAGGGCCGGTCATCATGGCGGTGGATATCCTCCCCACGGAATTTCCTGTGGAAGCTTCGGAAGCTTTTGGTGACGCCCTGCTGCCCTTTCTTCCCGCCATAGCCGCCGCTGATTCCGGCCGAGATTTTGCCGACTGGAACCTTCCGGGGCCCATCAAGAGAGCGGTAATTCTCTATCAGGGGAGGCTCACTGAGCCTTACCGCTATCTTGAGAAGCACGTGGGCTGATCAGCCGCCCTGCGCGGTGAACCTCCTCAGAGCTTTGTGGGGCAGGTTTTCCAGCCTGCCAAACGGGTGAGGGCTATGCGCACTGTGCTCCCGGCTTACGCAGAAGCTTCAAGAAGCGGGTGTACCCGCCAATTTCCAGGTCGCCTATCGCCGTGATCATCTCCTCTTGCTCCTGGGATGACATGACTCCGCTCGTGAGCGTGCAGAATTTGGACTCGAGCCTGGCAAGGTCAAGAGGATTGGCGGGGTCGCCCAGCGCATCCACCACAAGCTTTTCACAATCCCCTCGACTGGTTCTAAGGACTACTCTTGCCGGGACCTTGGCAGGAAAAGAAAGGTCGAGGTCCGGGTCGGGATGG
>JADGQM010000017.1 GCA_017881795.1 Syntrophobacteraceae bacterium | reverse complement strand
GCGGTCGCAACACCGGGTATTTTCCGGCAAAAACGCTGCAGTTCTTTTAGCAACACGGCATCTGAGACGATCCGAAGCAGCAACTGGTGCGGATTCGGCTCTGTAGCAACGAGATTGACAAGGGTTTGCAAGGGATCACGAGGCATGCTATTCAATCATCTCCACACCGTCTAGCCAGTAATTCCCGGATATTTTGCTGTCAAACATCAAACTCTCCTCCCGGCGCACCTGCAGCTGAATCGCCTCACACCCGCCGGGGACAGGCACCTCCAATTCTTCCCTGAGCCAGGACGTCGTTCCCACTACCGGGCTGCTTCGCACTTTCAACCCTTCGCATTGGTAGCCGCTGACTTCGAGGAACACTCCTTGATCGGTGGTGAGTCTTTGGCTCTTACGGGCAAAGCTCAAATGATAAACTTTTCCCGGTTCAACCGGAACCACTTGTGAAATGCCGCTGAAGTTCACATTCTTTTCGCCCAGAAAGCGCAAGTGCATGCAGTATTTGCCCTCGAAGGGAAATTCGGCACTGCGTTCAACGAGGACGTCCGGGTTCTTTGCCAGGCGCCAGCCGAAACCTCTGTTGCCGGGTTCCCGTTCAAACCCCCCGTCGTAGACGGTCTGCTCGCCATCATCGCGCCAGGTCGCCCAGACTTCCTTAGCTTCGCGCACCCACTTGCTCTCCAGGAGAAACTGACAGAAGTGCACTCGCAAGCCCTTGTCGAGAGGGAGGGCGCCCGCCTCCATCGTCCTCCAAAGGGCGAACGCCGCTTCACTCTCTTTTGTCTTTGTGAGCTCGATCAAAAATGTGGCCCGGCTTTCCGCACCAAGGTGGGGAAGGACGGCCCACGAGTCGCCCCAGAACCCTTTGGCCAGAAAGCAAGCGTCAGCCGCCCGATACGGCAGCCGTGCCAGAATAAAGTTGAAGGCGGCAGAAAAACGCTTCTCATCGTGCAGATCGTGCGCCAGCAAAAGTTCCTGCCATTTCCAGGTGCTGACGTGGGAGATATGTGGAGAAATGGTCTGCAGAATTCGCTCGGCTTCATCCTCCCGCCCTGCCGCCAGCTCCGCCTTGGCCAGGTTCAGCCAGGCGTCGATCATCAGCGGCTGACGGGCGATCGCTTGCCGATAGCTGGCAGCGGCTGATTGGGGGTCAAGATCTTCATAGTAGGCAAGATTCCCACGCAGCAACCAGGCGCCGGCAAAAGGTTGCAGTATCCGGAAATGGTTCTTTAAAAAGGCGACGTCCCTTGCGGCCAGGCGATTGGTACTCACACCATACCAACAAAAGGATATAGACATGCCGAGGAGAAGAATGCTCAGGACGATTCTGTTAATGTTACGAGGCACAGGAGTTCTCGCAAAGTTCACGGGATGAAAAAAATCTTCATGAAGGCGATCTCGTTCCCTCTTCCATGGTTTCCGAGGTTGTCTCCGGCAAGCTTTCGCCGTCAGTCCGGTACGCCGGGTAATAATACGAATGGTAATAGCGGTAGTATCGAGAGTAGTAGCCACCGTAGTGATGACCAAGGTCAAGTTTGTTGACAATCGCTCCGATTAGATGGCCCCCAACATTGAACAAGCTTCTGCGGAAAATGCGCAGGGCTTCCCGGTGGGTCTGCCCCAGATTGCTGACCAGGACCACCCCGTCAACGGAATTCCCCAGTACGAGCACATCAGCAAATCCGGAAGCCGGTGGCGAATCGATGATGATTCGGTCGTATAGCTTGATGAGCGCACCCAGGAATTTTTTCATCTGATTGGAGGACAGAAGCTCCGCCGGGTTGGGCGGCATCGGACCGGCGGAGAGAAAATGCAGATTGGGAATGTCAGTATGCTGTATGGCCTCGTCCATGCTGCACATGCCTGAAAGATGGTGACTCAGCCCCATATGGGTGCACCGGCCTTCGTCCCCACCGTTGCAGTTGAAAATCCGATGCAGGCGGGGCTTCCTGAGGTCGGCATCGATGAGCAGCACCCGTTCATCAGAGGAGGCGAAGGCCAACGCCAGGTTGGAGGAAACCGTGCTCTTGCCTTCCGACGGACTGGTGCTGGTGACAAGGATCGTTTTGGGAGGCTGATCCATAGCACTGGACAACTGAATGGATACTCGGGTTGTCCGGACGGCCTCGGAAAAGGGTGCGCGCGGCTTGCTCACAACCAGCGTGTCGAGATCCCTTACCTCTCCGGCCTCGGCGAGAGGCAGGACCCCCACCACCGGAATGCCGAAGCGGTCCGAAATCTCATCAATCCGCTTCACGGTATTGTCAAGGTATTCGAGGAGAAAAGCCAGCCCCACTCCCCCCACAAGGCCGACGATAATTGCCAGCAACAGGTTGAGCCTGATGTTGGGCTTGTATGGCGTCAGCGGGAGAACCGCATAATCCACCACCTGGACGTTGCCGAGGTCGGTTCCCACCTTGGCATCGATTTCCTTGGAGCGCTCCATGAGGCTCTGGTGGATGAACTTACTGGTCTCGACCTCCCGCTCGAGGATTTTGTACTCCGTTGCCTGGTTGTTCAAATCCAGAGCCTGCTTCTTCATTTCCTCGGCCTTTTGGGCCAGAGAGGATTCTCTTGCCTGCGCAGTGAGGAAATCGTTTTTGATCGTTCCGAGGATCCGCTGTTCCTCTGCGGCAATGCGCCGTTCGATGTCGCGCGACCGGGCCTTGATGTTTTTCAGCTTCGGATAGTCATCCTTAAACGTCATGTAGTTTTCCTGGTATTCGGCCTCAACTTTCGCCCATTCCTGGCGCAAATTTTGAATAAGTAGATTTTGCATAACCATGGAAAGGGAATCGATGTTTGCTGAGTTAGCCCCTTTGTAGAGGGATTCCTTAGCAACACGGTCCGCCTGGGCCTGGGCCAGAGCGTTATTCATCTCCTCCATCTGCCGATAGATGAGGTTCAGTTTGGGGTCAAGGGAGACAATGCCAACTTTCTGGGCAAATTCATTGAGATGCTTCTCCCCCTTTTCCAAATTGATGCGGGCCACCTCCAACTGTTTTTCCAATTGTTCCTTGGCGGAGGCGCCCGCGTCGATTCTCTTGTCCATCTGCCAGCCAATGAATTCCTGGATGTGTGCATTGACAATATTACGGGTAAGGGTCGGATCCGTACTGCTGAAGGAAAGGTTGATGATCCTGGTGTCCCGTTCCGGCTGCACATCAAGGCTTTCGGAGTATTTGCTCAGCATGTCCTCCTCGAGTTGCAGCTTGGGTAAGGCAGGATCGATTCTCGTGTTTTGCTCTTTACCTGAACGAAGGGCGTTTGAAATGAAAGACTTCAAGCTCTTGATGATCCCTTCCGAAACGATAGTTTGAAGCCTCTTGACGGTGCCTTCCGGTTGCTGCTCCAGACCCTGCATTGTCACCGCAGAGTTAAACGCCGGGTTGTCCTCGAGGTGAAGTCTTTCGATAACGCGGCGGGCCAGGGACGGACTCTGCAGCAGTCTTACATTAGTCTGCATGTATTCTCTGACTTGTTCCCTCATGTTCGTAGCGGTCAGTTCTTCAAATTTCGTCACCCTGGGGGTCTGCATATTCAGCTCGAGGCGTCCGCTGGCTTGGAAGAGAGGTTTCATGCTGAGGCTGACAATGAGCACGGTTACGAAAACCGCACTCAAAAAAGTGAGCACGACCCATTTATGGCGAACTACGACATCGAGGTAGTCGCGAAGATCGGCAGAATCGTCAAAATCCGGAATCGGCTCGCGGACTTCGGTGCTGGGAAGCTGTGATCGGGAAACAGGAGCGGGGTAGTTGAAATTTGGCAAGCCCGGATTTTCAGACGAATGCTTCATAAATTATCCTTTTTCTCCACCAGATATTGCTCTCTCATACGCCGGTAGCATGAATATAACACCTCGCCGACACCCTGACGGTAAAGGTTGGATCAGCATTCCGGTTATTCAAATTACTTTTTCATGTATTTTATTTAACAGGGAATAGAATGAAGAATCAACACTGAAGTTAACCACCCGGTTCAAGGCGACCGCTGGTCGAGAGAGAAAGCGAAGGTCGATGGAGTATTTTTTTCTTGACAGTGGATGCAAGGATATATTATTTCAAAGTCAAGCATTGTGCTCGAACGGTCGTATGTTACGCCTTGATGAGAAGAAGGAGGGAAATCATCATGAAAAGCATTTCAAGGATGTTAATAGCCATGCTGACAGCGCTTTTGGTGGTCCAGCCGGTGTTCTCATGGGCGGGATCCGGTGCGCACGTCATTCCGCAGGGGCAGGTGAGCCTCCTGGCAGATGGTAAGGAAGTAAACCAGTTCAATTCAGAAATGCCACTGCCGGAAGGCACCATGATGTTGTGCAATGGAAAGTGTCTGGTGCAGACGCAAAACATCCAACTGGTCGCACAAGACCAGGCGGTCTTTGCGCTGACCGAGAACGCGGGGCGTTGGGACCTGATCGTCAAGTCCGGACAGGTGGATTTCGCGATGCAGAACGGTGCCAAACCGATGGCTTTCCATACTCCTCATGACACCATTCAGGCGGAACGTGCCATATTGCCGGCAAGCACCACAGCCATGGTCAGAGGCTCCATTATGGTGACCGAAAAAGAAACGACGATGACGGTACGGGAAGGAGCCCTGCAGGTGATGAGCCAGGACGGCGTCCAGTTGGTGCAGCCAGGTCAATCTATTCGCCTGGCGCAGTCCCAGATGACCCCGCCGCCAGCCAAGGAGAAGGAAGAGAAAGATAGAAGACAAGGGGGGGCATTTTGGTGGACCGCTGGCGGTTTGCTAGTGGGTTTTGCCGCGATTATCATACCGGCCGTCCTAGTTGGAACCGGTGGAAGCGGGGGCACAGGGCCTCAGCCTCTTAGCGCGTTTTAATCACTCGTCGACACATCCTGTTGCAATCAACCCCCCTTAACCAAGAGGGGGGTTTTTTTGTTTCTACACAGGCCTTCTGTTTCAAGAGTTTGTCGTTTGACGGTAGTTTCACTCTTTTTCGCACCTGATTAATTTTTTTGAACCACAAATCCCGCAAGAGTATCGCCTTTCCTTGCCTCTAACCGATCGACGGGATAACCATGAAAGAAGAAATCAACAAAATAAAGTATCCACCTCGCGTTGAACTAGCGTGCCTCCCCACGCCTCTTAGAAGGCTCCATCGTTTCGGAGAGAGGCTCGGCATAGAATTGTATATGAAGCGTGATGACCTCACGGGTATTGCCCTTACCGGGAATAAGGTCCGGAAGTTGGAGTTTGTTCTAGCCGATGCCCAGGCGCAAAATGCTGACATCGTGCTCACCTGTGGCGGTGCTCAATCCAATCACTCACGCGCCACAGCCGTCGCTGCCGCGATGGTGGGGCTTCGCTGCCGCTTGTTGCTTCGCACCGCTGACCCTGCCAAGCCACCACCCATTGAAGGCAATATTTTACTGGACCGCATGGCTGGAGCCGAAATTGTCTGGATCACCCGCGAAGAATATCGAAATCGCCATGAGATTTTTGAGCGGGAAGCATTTGCCCTTCGCAATGAGGGCCGAACTCCGTACATCATTCCGGAAGGAGCATCAAACCCGATTGGGTCATGGGGGTACATGCTCGCCGCGGAGGAGCTGGGAAGAGATATCAGCAGCCTTCCCGGCGGGTCGGAGCGCCCGACCACGATTATCCACGCCACCGGCTCCGGGGGGACCGCTGCCGGTCTGATCCTGGGAGCACGACTGGCGGGTTTACCTGTCCGAGTGGTCTCCTTTAATGTCTGCGACGACGAGTCTTATTTCATCCGTGTGATCGGTAACATCTGTGAAGAGCTTATTGCCGGTTATCATCTGACCATCGACTTCGACCGGCAGCATGACATTCATATCATCGATGGCTATGTTGGCCGCGGTTATGCCATCTCACGACCCGAAGAACTTTCCCTTCTCTGTGACGTGGCCCGCACCGAAGGGATTTTTCTCGACCCGGTTTATACCGGCAAGGCTTTTTATGGCATGGTCCAGGAGCTGAAACGCGACCCGGGATGTTTCGGGGAACGGGTCGTGTTTGTTCACACAGGCGGGATCTTCAGCCTCTTCTCGATGGCAGGGGAGATCGTGCCTCTGCTCTAAGATGAGACAGAACCAACAGCAAACCTTTACCCGCTCTTTTCAGTTAACCAAGCAGGCAAACAGTGTCTCCTGCAAAACTCCTTGTGCGTCATTCCCGCAAAAAGCCGGTATCCAGGCTGTTCTTCTGGATTCCGATTGTCACCGGAATGACGCGTCAGAACTGTGGACACTTTATTGTGCGGAGCTGCACTAAGCTTTGTCTATCAGATGGGTGGCCTCTCCCCGGTCTCAAGGAACGACTTGAGCTCCTCCAGGCTCAATCCTTCGAGCCCCAGCGCCTTCAGCGTTCTTCTCCCCTCAGCGGCATAGGGGATGCCCGAGATGACTTCCCCCATTTGTACAAACGTTCGACAGGTCGGTGTGGGCACGCCCAGAAACTCGCCCAGTGAGCAAAGCATCACGAGCCCCATGCCGATATCCTCATGGAAATAACGGTGATCAAGGGTATCCGGACCGGCAAAATCGACGAATCCGGGGCCCTGACTGTAGCATTCGTAATAATCTATGCTTGCTGCATACCCTTGCTCGACGCTGGTCACCGGGTCCGGCTGGGCCGGATATCCCAGGGTTTTAAGGAGCGCCATGCGTTCCTCATCCAGCTTCCGGATCATGCGCGCGACAGTCGGTGATATGCCATCTCCATAAAACCGCATAGCCGGCCCCTCATTTTCAATGCGCGCGGCATTCAGAATGGCAATGGGCGGATGGATGACCGGGTTGCCATTGTTTAATCCCGCCTCGAGCACCGATGCTCCCCGCACCAAACCCGGATAAAGCGCCTCCAGTTCGGGGCCAACCCCATCGGCAGCCGAACCCGGCAGCGTACCGTAAAGGACTCGCTTCACCTTGACCGCTACGTCGACGATCGCTCCCTTGGCGCGACACCCGTAGGTCAAAGTCGAAGTCTCCACAATGGTCGGCAAGGTCTTTAATCCGACCATGTGGAAAGTCCTGGCAAAATGCAGCGCCCCACCGGTGGAGCCGGGATTAAGAATCAGGAGGTGTTCCGGGCGAATAAGCGGGGCGAGATCGCGTGCAACCCGCTCGTGGGCAAGGGCCTGGGTGCAGACCATCACCGTGTCTACCCCGTCTACGGCCTGAGCAAGATTGGAGGTAACCATCTCGAGGGCGGCTTTGCCCCACACCGCACCGGTTGCGGCCAAAGTTTTGTGCTGCAGCAATTCCTCAAGATTCTGTTTAAATTCAGGATATTCAAAGAGGCGGACCCTTTTGCCTTGCAGCGTCAGGTCCGCTGCTGCAGCCTTACCACCATTGCCAGCACCCAGGATGACAATATGCTCGATCATCGAAGATCCCCTCTCCATCGGTCATTTTGTGAATAATCGGAATTCTGCTCATCACTCCCTATCAGTGTGAAAGAATCTTGCTCAAGAAGAGCCTGGCGCGATCCGTCCCGGGGTTGGTAAAGAACTCATTGGGTGGAGCCACTTCTATAATTTCGCCTTCATCCATAAACACCACACGATTTGCCACTTCCCTGGCAAATCCCATCTCGTGAGTGACCACGATCATGGTCATCCCTTCCCTGGCCAGGACCCGCATCACATCCAGGACTTCATTGATCATTTCCGGGTCCAAGGCAGAGGTGGGTTCATCAAAGAGCATAATCTTGGGCCGCATGCACAAGCCCCTGGCGATGGCAACCCGTTGCTGCTGTCCCCCTGAAAGTTGCGACGGATAAGCGCCGGCCTTATCTTCCAGGCCGACGCGCCGAAGAATCTCTCGACCGAGTCTCTCAGCCTCGCCTCTTTTGATCTTGCGCACCTTGATGGGCGCGATGACGATATTCTCAAGAGCCGTCATGTGGGGATAAAGATTGAACTGCTGGAAAACAAAGCCGATCTCGGCCCGCAACAGGGTCATGTTGGTCTTCTTTTCATGAACTTTCATGTTGTCAACGACCAACTCACCCCGTTCGATTCCTTCCAGGCGGTTGATGCAGCGAATCAAGGTGCTCTTGCCGGAACCGCTGGGACCGCACACCACCACTACCTCGCCGGTGCCAATCTCCAAATGGATATCCTTTAAGACGTGTAATTTTCCAAACCATTTGTTCACGCCCGAAAATGTTATCATGTCTTTATCCCCTCATCCGGCGGACACAAACCTGTCCGGCATGGGTCGACACGAGGAAATCACTTCGTGTCCTTCGTTTTCTTCGTGCTCTTCGTGGTAAAGGAAGAAGTCTATTTCCGGTCATCTCCTTATACGGGGGGAGATTTCAGTGGCGATCAGGTCGCTTTTCATAGGTTCCGTTAGAGTCTGACAGCCACGACGGTCATCCGCTTTTCCAATCTATTTGACAACCATATCAAGGGGTAGCAAATAAGAAAATAAAGCAGCCCCACCAGGCCAAAAACCATGATTCCTTCGGGGATTCTTTGCACGGTAAGCCAGCCGACGCGGGTGACATCGGTGACTCCGATAGCTGAAATCACGGATGAGTCTTTAATCAGGAGCACATACTGTCCCACCAGAGGTGGCAAAATCACCTTCATGGCTTGAGGGAAAATGACATATCTCAGTTGATGATATGTCGAAAGGCCTGATGAAGTTGCCGCTTCTCTTTGACCTGCCGGGACCGCCAGGATACCGCCGGCGACGATTTCACAAATGAAGCAGGCGGCGAGATTGCTGAGGGCAAGCACGGCAGCCGGGAATGCTTCCAGGTGGATTTTCAGCTCCGGAAGGATGAAAAAGACGATAAAAATCTGCACCAGAAAAGGGGTGCCCCGAATCACATCTACCCAAAAGCCGATTATCAGGCGCAGCGGTGTATTCCTGCCGGCGCGCATTATTCCCAGCAAAAAGCCAATGAGCGTCCCGAAGACCAGGCTGAGCCCCGAGACAACCACGGTCAGCCAGAGGCCTTTAAGAAAATAAGGCAGGCTGTTTATAAGCTGATCAAAATAGTATCCCCACATATTTCCTCGCCCGGTTCTCAGTGAGCCTCGCGGAAGATCAGCCGCTTCTGGGCCCACTCTGAAATCGTCTTGAGAAAATAATAGATGACCAGATAAAAAACTGCTGTGGTCAGGAAACCTTCGGCCGGCATGAAGCGTTCCGAATTCAACATTTGCCCCGCACGCGTGAGTTCCATGATGGAGATAAGTGACAGCAACGCCGAATCCTTGACGAGAACAATGGCCTGCCCAAGCAGCGGGGGAATGGTTGCACCCAGAGCCTGCGGCAGGATCAGGTAGCGCATGCGTTGAAAATAATTGAAGCCATATGCGACACCGGCCTCAACCTGCCCGTGTGGGATAGACTGGACCCCGGCCCGAATGATTTCGGCCATATAGGCTCCGCTGTTCAAAGTCAGGGCCGTAACTCCCGTAAATGTTTCCGAGACCTGGACTCCAAGGGACGGCAAGCCAAAATAAAAGAAGTAAATCTGGACAAGCAATGGCGTCGCCCGGATGGACTCGACGTAAGCGCCGGCCGACCAGGACATGAAACGGGAACGGCTCAGGCGCAGCCCACAGGCAAGAATCCCCACCACCAGCGCTCCCGCCAGAGACACGCCGGAAATCCAAACCGTGGCCCAGAAGCAACGCAAAAAGAGCGGCAGGTACTCGAAGATGACCCTGAAATTGAACGTCTCAAGCATGGGGTCTTCCGTAAAGAATCATCGGATGACGCGTGCAGACCGGGCATAACCGGACTGCACGCGGGTGGCTCTGACGCCTCACGGCCGTAAAGCGACTGGTTTAGTGCTCTTTTTTCCAGTCCTCGGTATTGACCCAGTAGTTGAGGTTCTGTTCGAGCTTGCCATTGATGGTCATGTGCAGGAAGAAGAGATTGATCCACTCAAGCAGATCCTGTGAGTCATAGCGCACGGCAAAGGAGAGCGGTTCCTTGGACAGCACATCCGGCAGAACGCGGATGCTGTTCGGTGGAAAATTGGCGGCTTGACCCTTAACTGCGGAGGCGTCGTTGACCCCGAAGTCGGCATGTCCCTTCAAGACCGCATCAATCAGCAGCGGCCCACCGCCCTTGTAGGCTTTCTGGGTGGCATCGGGGAAGGATTTCTTGGCATCGGTCTCTCCCTGAGAACCCAGCAGCACCGCGACATTCAGCCCTGCTTTCCTGGCGTCAGCAACGGTCTTGATGGGACTGTCGGTTTTCACGAAAACCACACTGCCCGTGTACATATAGGGATTACTGAAAGCAATCTTCATCGCCCGTTTGAGTGTCGGGGTCATATCGGCCGCCAGCATATCGGCCTTTTTCGAGAGCAGGGCCGGGATCAGGCCGTCCCAATCGAAATCCAGGAATTTGATCTTGACGCCCATTTCCTCGGCCATGAGCTTGCACAGCTCAATCGAACTGCCCGTTCGGGCGCCGTTTTTGTCAACGAAGCTGAACGGCGGACCTTGAGTCTGGACGGCAACGATAAGTTCCCCCCGTTGGGCGATGTCATCCAGGGTGCCCGCGTACGCCGATGATAACAGACCAATCGCGAAAATTCCGGCTAAGAGCAGTTTTACACTTTTCCTTAGATCCATACCTTTACCCTCCCTTTCGCTCTTCACTGTTGGTTGATTAATGTGGTTCACCTTGCTTTCCCCTGGCCCTGGCCATCCAAGGCTTTCAGGCGCCATCCCTTGCTCTTAAAAATTCTCCCGCACTTTCGGGCAGGCGGAGCCACTGGGTTTTCGATTCCACAGAGAGGACTTCTTTGCACTGAGGTGCCATTTTTGAGATATTGTCAAGCCCAAAATAAACGGCGCCCTCATCAATTCGCCCGCGTCTGCCGGTAGTACCACTGGAGCTGACCGGCGCTGCTGTCCTCGTCTACGTTCTCTTCGCTCATCCGCTTTTTGCCCTCGGCGGGGGGCAGAACTTCCTTCAGTTTCCATTGCTCGTCGAGTCGGCCGAAGGTCCAGTAGTCTTCAAAGGGCGTTACGTAACGGTCCTCGTGCTGGGTGTAGTCGCCCTTGCGGACTACCCTCTGAGCGTGTGCGCTGATCCGCACGGTGAACTCATCTTTCGCTCGCTCTGCAAAATTTCTGACAAGGACGATTTCCGCTTTGCGCACGCAGAGATTGCGATATTCCACCCTGATATCATCCAACCGGTACTGCCGAAGCTGGTCGCGGAGGCTGTCGGCAACCGCCGGGAAGAGATCCTCCGCCGGCGCCTGTCCGGGATCCGCTCCTTCACGGGCGAGATAGACCCTGAGGAAGACCTGTCTTGCCCGTTCCTGCATCTGCTTTCGATTCCAGAGCTTGTCCGTCTGCGCCAGGAAGTTGAGCATCCGTTCGATGCGCGTGGCCTTTTCCTCCACCCCTTTCTCGATCCACGGTCCGGCCTCGCCCTCCTTGCCGGCCGTTTCGCCATAGATCCCTTGAAGATTCTGGTCGGTCAGCATCTCGACGAAATTGTCATCTTTGAGATAATCGGATTCACCCGACTGCTCGACTTCTCTCAGTAACCAGCGATTGTCCAGGCGCTGAAAGGTCCAGAATTCCTGAAATCGAGCTGAAGTCTTATCGCCTCGAAGGAACTTCCCCGTGGATTCCTCGACGTAGTAATCGCGGGCAGAAGCACTGATGAGGACCGTGAATTCTCGCTGATTGGATTTTTCCGTGTAACGCACATTGACCAGGTCCACCTTTTCCACCTTCAGGTCCGCAATGCGATTGATCTCACGATTGCGCACCATCCCGCGAAGCTGGGCCGTGTGCTGGGCAAAAAGGGAAGGCATCAGGAGCGGCTCCATGGGGCCATAATCACGCTTCTCCCAGCATTCCTGGAGCTTGCGGAAGGTGGCCTCGGCATCCTGTCGCAGCGTCTCAGGCTCAACCGACGGGTCCTGCAGGCTCAGGAACTGAAAGAGCTTTTCGGTCCTGGCCGCTTTCCGGTCCACCGTCGAGCGGCTGTAGACGAAATCGAGGTTTTGGCCCTTGCTGCGTCGGGCCCTTCTTATGAGAATGAGGGCAATCACAAAAACTACCAGCATGAACCCAACCACGAAGAGCCCTGCCGTCGGATCGCCCTGCGAATCCCCACCACTGCTGGAGCTGGAACTGCTGGAGTGTGAGCTGCCGAAGCTTCCGCCCTTGTTGTGGACCACGAAGTTGGAGGCGAGGAAGGTATGCGGCTCATCCACCTGGAGATTGAAGACCAGAGCCTCGTCAGAGGTGCGGAAAACCCCGCGGACTCTGTCCGTGATCAACCGTCCGCCAGCCAAGCGCAGGATGCGGTCCCCGCGATGGACTTCACCGAGCGGCCGGAAGCTGCCTCCGAGTCCTCCCACCGGGTGTTCGGGTGAAGCTTCGAGGAAGCCTTGCTGCGTTTCGACCTTTAACAGCGCATTACGAGCCATCAGGAGAGCTCTTACCGTGGCCGGAACCAGGAGCCCTTGGTCCGTCAGGGCGAGGATCTTGTCACCGGGAGTCAGCGATTCGATGGGGACTTCCCCATGGGGAGTGGCGATTGGGGTTCCCGCGGGAAAACAGCCACCGCCTCCCCCACCTCCTTTGTTATGAACCGCTACGTGGCCGACAAAAAAGGTATGCGGGTGCTCCGTTTGCAGATTGTAAACCAGGCGCCGCCCCGTAACCGTCTCCATGGAGAGGATTTGCTGCCGGGCCAGAGTTTGCCCGTCCCAGGCGATGATGCTGTCGCCCACGCGCAGCACTTCCAGGGTCTTGAACGTGCCCTCGCCCACGTAGAAGGGATGGTCCGCAGTCACCCGCAGAGTCTCCCGGTCGGTCCTAACGACGACGTGCTCATCCACCTCGACGCGGAGAACGTTGTGGACCCGCGTCCGGACGATGCTTCCGTCCGAGGTAAAAGCCAGGAGCGTATCTCCCGGCTGGACCGTGCTGATGGGTACTTCTTTGCCGTCGGCCCGCAAAATAAGGTTGTCAGGCAGGAAGCACCCCTTGTTGTGGACGACGATACCGGCCGGCATGAAGGTCCCACCAGGACTCACCAGCAGGTTATAAGCGGGTCTTTCCGCCGGTACCTCGCGTACCGACCGCACCCGTTCGGACTGAAGCTCATTTCCGCGGGCCGCGACCACCAGGTCACCCGGTCGGACCTGGCGGGCAATCCGAAACTCCCCGAATCCCACCATCACGGGATGTTCCGGGGTGATAAGCAGGGTCGCCTCGCCGGCGGACACCTCCAGGTAGGTTTCGACCTCCACCTTGGTGACCGCCGCCACCCGCACCGCCTGAAGGGTTTGTCCGTTCACCCCCCAGACCAGGTCGCCTTCGTGGAGGCTCTCAACGGGTACAGCTCCACCAGGGATCAAAACGAGGGTCCCTTCGCCGAGGCACCCTCCGCCACCACGGGCCCACGAGGGACCAGCCGGAAGCACCATCAGCAGCACGGCAATCACCCAGGCCAGGCAGTACCTGCGCAACCTGTCGTGGGAGACCGCCGGCTTCATCATATCGGGCATAGAACGCTTGTGATATTTCACCGCGGAGTGCGCGGAGAACGCTGAGGCCATCTTTTTAAAATGCACGCCGGGACATTTCACGGACAAAACCTTCTGGATGCCTGCTCTTGGGGTCGGATCGTTCAATTCATAGGCGAGGCATCACCCGTCTGAGGTGGTTTCGATCCGCGCGGACGCTTGGCAATAATTAATCGTCCAAGATTGGGAGACCGACGCGGTTTCGGAAACCGCGTCGGATTTGGATGTCATGGACAAATATTTCTTACCTGAGGCCGCAGATCAGGCCGATGTTGGCGATAAATGCCAATCGCGCTCCAACAACGACCGCATGCGATATGTCAAATCCATTGCAATCTCTGCACTGCTATCCTGCAATTTCTTGAAGTTCCATCAAGATTTCTCTCTGAGTTATTGTTATCTCCCCGACCTCCGCGCTTCCGCGTGAGTCTTTTTTGGTTGCGGCCTTTTGCTGCGCTGCGACCTCTGCGGTGAACCCTTGGTTAGCCTTGCTTCCCGACAAACCTAATGGAGGGCAGCCAGGATGCCACCCAGCACCGCCGCCGCGACCACGATGCTCACCCCGACAATGGCCGCGCTCACCAACCTGCCGAAGTATTCCGCCACGGCCTGGTTGCCCCGGACGATTTCCTTCAGTTCATCAATGTTGGGAGTCAGCCGATCGAGAAGCCACGGAATGATGAGCGATGAAACTAACACGAGAATCATCCCAATCACGGCGCCGACCACCGAAAAAACCAGGGACCAGCCAATATTTCGAATCGTCTCTACCATGAATACCCCTTGAACTTACTTGTTCTCTTCCTGCAATCGGTGACCTATCAGAAGCTTACCTTGGGGACCACCCGCTCCGCGGCTTCTTCCACTTGGAAGAACGGCTCAGCCTGGAAATTGAACATTCCCGCCACGATGTTGCTGGGGAAGACCTCCACCCGATTCTTGTAACGCATGGCAGCGTCGTTATAGTACTGGCGGGAGAATCCGATCTTGTTTTCGGTGGCCGACAACTCTTCCTGCAATGCAAGGAAGTTCTGGTTCGCCTTGAGATCGGGATAAGCCTCCGCCAGAGCAAAAACGGACCGCAAGCTCTGAGTCAAAGCATTTTCCACTTTGGCGCGATCCTCCACGCTGCCGGTGAAACTCATCGCCTGCTGACGGGCTTTGACAACCGCGTCGAGGGTCCCGCGCTCATACGCCGCATAGCCCTTGACCGTCTCCAGCAGGTTAGGAATCAGGTCGTAACGGCGTTTGAGCTGCACATCGATGGAGCTCCAGGCATTTTTTACCTCGTTGCGAGCCCGAACCAATCCATTGTATTGGCCGGCGATAAAGAGAATCAATCCCACTAAAATCACCAACACTACCACCAAAGCAATCATGTCCCCTCCTTGCTCCCCCGCCCGGCGCCAGGGATTGCGCTTTGAATGAACGATTTGAAGCTTTTCCGAGATTGCCATCCGCCTGACGAGAGCGACGGCCATTGACGAGACACCCTTCACCTCAGGCGATTTAAGAGAGATGCTGCCAGGAAGTCAAGCGCAATTATGGCAGGCCCCGCGTTCGCGGCAGCGCGAAGGCCAACCGGCACCCAAGTGCGGATTAGAATGTCTGAGGTGCTTTTGCGCCTCTTCCGCACTCAAGGCTTGCAGGCTCATATTCGTCTCCATTCTGGACCATTGATAAACCGAAGTCGTTAGCAAATAGCCAGGATACCCAAACCATTCCTTGCTCAAGATCCCCAGGCTTTCTTTTATGACTGACTTTTGACTAAACCGCTCCAGTATCCATCGAATAGGTAGTTAACAAATTGCTTGTGATTCCAGCATCTTACAATCTTCAACACCGGCGTCACCTGGAACCGTTATAATTGAATGTGACATTTTATCGTCTCAAGTTCTTTTCAACGAGGATCAAAAGTAACTGGGGCGAACGCAAACGGCTACAGCTTGAGTCCATGCTGCGAAATTTCCTGGTGGTACCCTATGATCACGAAATTTCCAAATCTTACGCCCGCGTTCTGGTTGAGCGACAAAGCCGGGGACGCCCCATTTCGTTCAACGATGCCTGGATCGCTGCCTGTGCCGTCCGCCATAGTGTCTCCCTGGTGACCCACAATGCCAAAGATTTCGAAGGAATTTCCGGATTAGATTTGATAACGGAAGACGCTGAATGAGATGATAACAGGCACCTTCTAACTGAGCGGTGGTACTATGCCTTGGGGCAGACTGATCAAAAGCGGCGTCTGTTCGTCGTCTTCACCCTTCGTGGCAAGTTGGCCCTCGTCAGCTCGGCAAGGGATATGAGCCGCGCTGACGAGGCTTGCCGGCGGGGATGATTTTACCTTGAAATTTCGGATTGACTCTCCGAGTTTTCAAGGTAATCGGGGCTTCTGCACGCTTTCCTGAACCTTCCTGATCGTCACAGTCTGCTTGGGCATCCTCGTCTTGGCGCTTCCTGGGAGGGTTTCGCCCTGGAGCAAACCCTGCGCGTCCTGAAACCAGCCGAAGCATACTTTTGGGCCACCCACAGCGTCGCCGAGCTCGACCTCTTCTTCCTTCACCGCGGCCGACGCCTGGGAATCGATTTCAAGTTCAGTGAAGCTCCCAAGGTGACCAAATCACTGCACACCATCCTGGAGGCGCTGCAACTGGACCAACTTTGGCTCATCTACCCCGGCGCCAACGGCTATCCCGTTCACGAGCGCATCACGGTCTATCCCTTGAAGAATTTAGGTGAGTTGCCGGAGGCGCTGGAGGCCACGGGTGGCCAAAAGGTTACCTCTGCAGGGGTGCAGTAGGCAAAAAAACATCCTCAAAAACTGTTTGCTACCGAAGGGAGCTCCTCAGCTTTCGATTCCCTGACCGGTCTTACCCTCCGGAAACAGCGCAAGAATGGTTTGATGGGGGAGCATCAGAGAAAGGGGATTGTCTTCCAGGGGGATAAAGCCGAATTTTCGGTAGAAAGCAGCGACGCTCGGGCTTTTCGCATTCACAAATATTCCCACTACCCCCGCGGCATTTCTGATGGCGTTGGGGACACGGCGAATGGCATCGACCAGAAGCAGGCGGCCGTAATTGTTCCCCTGGCAACGCTTGTCTATGGCCAAACGGCCAAGTTTAGCGGCGGGCAGATGAGTATTTGGGAGCGCCTTCCCGTATTGCGCCGGGATCTCTGACAAATCCACCTCCAGAAAAGAGAGGGTAAAGAAACCGAGGATATTGCGGTGATCATCCCGTCTCACGAGAACGTAGGTGTTGGCGATCCCCTTTTGCTGATGCCGGCGTGCCGTCTTTTGCAGATAATCGTTCAAGGCCGGCTCGCCGCAGTCGAAAGCGATGCGATCATGGCGGTCAGCATCCAAGAGGGCGATGATCAAATCCTTTGCCATCTCAATACCGGGAGTCGACGAGCCGGTCGTGGACGCGGACGGCATCCAAGAGCTTCTTGTTCGGTTCGGGCGGATTGGTCAAGGTATCCATGAATAACTGAGCGTCCCGTGACGAGAGTCTTACGGTCTCCATGCTCTGCAAGACTTCGTTTGCCCGTTCCACGGCAGCTTGAACGATAAACTGGTTGATGCTGGCCCCATATATCGCCGCCGCCCGCTCGATGATCGAACGGGTGGAGTGCGGCAACCTTGCCGTGATCCGTTCGTCGGCTGGCTCACGTTTTCTAACCTGTGTGGCTCCCATCTTCGTAACCCCTTTCAGAAAAACAGTCTACTGCCATGGTGCCAATTTGGCAACAACAATTCTTGCCGAACGACAGATACCACGTGACAAGGCCTCTTTCTCACGATATTTCCTTCCAATCCCTTTCCTGTGCAGGCAATCAAATTCGACCCACATTGCATGGCCCTCGGTCAGGAGACGGCCCCAATCTGATTTCATTTTGCGGAAATCAAGGTTCTCGTACCGCCAGATGTGTGTCAACTCGTGTGCGACTGTAGCCAAAGCCATGTGACATGCACAAAATCTTCCCGACGGAGCGGATGAAACAAGAATTGGATGTTAAGTAGAGTTCGCTCCTTGACACATAATTCCCTTCCGGTTAGCCTTAAAGTTCCAAAAAGAGCCTCCTACCAAGACAATAGAACTGAACTCAAAGATTGAATGTGGATTTGACCGAAGCGAATCGGTTCTCAGCAATCCAAAGCAGCCCCGCCGCTCTTCTTCAAATAAGAGACCTCCACACCCATTTCCAAACGCCCCAAGGGACTGCCGCTCGGGCTGTAGACGGGGTGAGCCTTTCTGTGGAGGCAGGAGAAGTGCTGGGAATCGTGGGTGAATCGGGGTGTGGGAAAAGCGTTCTGGCGCTCTCTATCCTGCGCTTGCTTCCCATGCCTCCAGCCGTATTTGCGGGAGGTGAAATCATCTTCCTGGGTCGCAACCTCCTCACCCTTTCCGAACGGGAACTAAGAAATATTCGCGGCAATGAGATCAGCATGATTTTCCAAGAGCCCATGACGGCCCTGAACCCGGTTTTCACCATCGGCAACCAGCTCGCGGAAGTCTTCAGGATCCACCAGGGAGCCTCTCGCTCCGAGGCGCGCGCCAAAGCCGTCGACATGCTGGAAACCGTGGGCGTCCCCATCCCCGGAAACCGGGTCAAAGAGTACCCGCACGAGCTTTCGGGCGGGATCCGCCAGCGGGCGATGATCGCCATGGCTCTGGCCTGCCGTCCAAGGTTGCTCATCGCCGATGAGCCCACGACCGCTCTCGATGTGACCATCCAGGCCCAGATCCTGGATCTGATGGAAAGGCTGCGCCAGGAGCTCGGCACCGCCATCATCCTGATTACCCACGATCTTGGCGTTATTGCAGAGATTTCCCACCGCGTGGTGGTCATCTACGCCGGGAGGATTATGGAGCAGGCTACAACCCTGGAGCTCTTCGACCGCCCGCTCCACCCCTACACCCGCGGGCTCATGCAGGCTATCCCAAGTCCTGAAGCCACTCGAAAGAGTCAGGATTTGTACGAGATCCGGGGAGTGGTCCCGAGTCTCCTGGCCCTTCCTCAAGGGTGCAGGTTTCATCCCCGCTGCCCTTATGTTCAGGACATCTGCAAAGAGCGAGAGCCCGGACTGCTGGAGATCTTTCCCGGCCACTGGGCGGCGTGCTGGATGGCGGGCCATGTCTGAGATCCTTCGAGTCCAGGACCTGGTGAAATACTTTCCGGTGCGTCGGGGATTTTTCGGCCGTGAGAAGCGCCATGTTCGCGCGGTGGACGGCATTTCTTTTTCCCTTGCGTCCAGGGAAACTCTGGGACTGGTGGGAGAATCGGGGTGTGGGAAATCCACCGCAGGTCGAGCCATTCTCCGCCTCATCGAACCCACCTCCGGCGACGTTTGGTTTCAGGGGCAAAACATAATTTCCTTGGGCCACGAGGAGATGCGGTCACTCCGAAGCCAGATGCAAATCGTTTTTCAAGACCCCTTCAGCTCCCTGAACCCCCGGCTCACGGTGGAACGGATCGTGGAGGAGCCGCTCCTCGCTCATGAACGGTATCCTCGGCGGGACCGTCTCGAAAAGGTTGCCGAAGCCTTGCAGATGGTCGGCCTTCTTCCCGAGCACATGAAGCGCTTCCCCCATGAGTTTTCAGGCGGCCAGCGCCAGCGCATCGGCATCGCCCGCGCCCTCGTGCTGCACCCGCAACTGGTCATAGCCGATGAGCCCGTATCGGCTCTTGACGTATCCGTACAGGCCCAGGTGCTGAACCTCATGGTGAGGCTCCAACGCCGCCTCAATCTCACTTACATCGTCATTTCCCACGACCTCGGAGTGATCCGGTACATCTGCCACCGGGTCGCCGTGATGTACTTGGGAAGAATCGTGGAACTCGCGCCCGCAGGCAGCCTCTATGCACAACCTCGCCACCCTTATGCCGAGGCGCTTTTATCGGCGGTTCCCGTGCCCAATCCGCGACGCATGCGGGAACGGATTATCCTCAAAGGGGACGTCCCTTCACCGGTAAATCCCCCGGCAGGCTGCCACTTCCATCCCCGTTGCCCCAAGCGGATCGGAATCTGTGATAAAGAAATCCCTGCGACACGAGAGGTGGCGGTAGAACATTTTGTGGCGTGCCATCTTTATTAGAAGCAGTGGATAGTGGTTAGTGACTAGTACACCGGGGCATAAGTCTTAACCCACTTAGGGCAGGTGTGTTGCTGTTCCTCTTGCCGTTGCGTTTCATGTTCATTCAACGCAACTACAGCGAACATCCGCCCAAACACGACGATTGTAGGTTGCGTTGAGCTTTCGAAACGCAACACATGAAGAGGGATGGAACTTTCGCCGCGATGTACTAGTGCAGCCGGGCATAAGTCCGCACCCTTTCCTGGTGGGCACAAAAAGACGTGCCCACCCTACGGCCTCAATACTTGAAAGATCGTAGGGTGGGCAGGGCTCCATCCTGCCCACCGCAGCGGGGCACGGACTCGCGCCCATGCGTACTGGCGACCGGCGGTGAGTGGGTCAGTAAGCACTATGAGGAAACATGGCGACTGAAAATTTTGCGAGCTGGAAAGCCCGCCCCACGTTTGTTTTGATGGGTGGTTTTCCGAACAAAGTTTTCAGCCCTCTTTGGATAATGGGTATAATATTGCGCCGGGCAACTTTTGCCGGGAAGAGCCGAAAACCACTACACTAGAAAAGGAGGTAAGTCATGAAGAGATGGATCGCACCTTTGCTGGCGTTAACGTTACTGACCGTTTTCTTCGCGGTCCCCGCTTTCGCGCGGGATGCCGACACCCTGGTGGTCGTTCAGGAAGCGGAACCGGTGGGATTGGACTTGATGCGCAGTTCCATCCAGACCACCATGAGTGTGTGCTACAACCTTCACGATACGCTCTTCAGTCCCCAGGAGGACGCCACGGTAAAGCCGGCGCTGGCCGAAAAGTGGGAGAAGGTGGATGACCTCACCTGGAAGATCACGCTGCGCAAAGACGCTACCTTCCACAACGGCGAACCGGTTAACGCCGCAGCAGTCAAGTTTTCCTTCGACCGGATCATGGATCCCGCCATCGACAGTCCCCACAAGGGGAAACTCACACCCTTCAAAGACCTCAAAGTCATCGACGATCACACCTTCACCATCGCGACGGCGGAACCTTATGCTCCGGGGCTGTACATCCTCGGCTACTACCTGCCTATCGTCCCTCCGGGCTATGTGAAACAGGTCGGAGATGCTGAGTACAACACCAAGCCCGTTGGCTCAGGCCCTTACAAGCTGGTGAAATGGGTGAAGGGTGAAGAGATCGTGATCGAAGCTTACGACAAGTACTATGGCCCGAAGCCGGCCTACAAAAAAGTGATCTTCAAGGCCATCCCGGAGGAAGCCGCCCGCGTAGCAGCGCTCACGACCGGCGAAGCGGACGTGGTTGGCGCCATCCCGGTCAATCAGCGCAAGAAGATCGAGGAGTCGGGCAAGGCTTACCTGACCCCCCAGATGGGCGCCATGAACTACCTTGGCCTCAACACGTACGAGCCCCCCTTTAAAGATGTCCGGGTGCGCCAGGCCGTAAATTATGCGCTGAACCGCGAACTGATCAACAAGGCGCTCTTCGATGGGAAGGCGATTCTTTGCGCCGGACCCATCAGTCCCCGCACGTTCGGCCATGACCCCAACCTCAAACCCTACCCCTACGACCCCGAAAAGGCCAAAAAGCTTCTCGCCGAAGCCGGCTACGATAAGGGGTTCGAAGCAAAGTTGACTTACGGGACTTACATGTCTCAAATCCAGGAACAGGCTGAAGCCATCGCCGCGGATCTCGCTAAAGTCGGCATCAAGGTGACGCTCGAGCCTCTGGAAAGAGCCGTCATGTGGGAGAATTACAAAGGCAAGAAGCTCCAGATGTTCATCTACTGGTGGGATGATGCGCCGGAGCCTGACCGCTACGTGTATTCGCTGTTCAATTCCAAAAGCCGCGACTATTACTACAAGAACCCCAAGGTGGATGAGCTCCTTGACAAGGGCAGGACCGTTCTCGACCGTGAAAAGCGGGCACAGGTCTACGAAGAGGTTGACAGGATCCTGTACAATGATGCTCCGTGGCTGTACCTCTACGTGGTTCCCGAAGTCTTCGGAGTGGCCAACAATGTCGATTACCAGGGCCGCCGCGACGGCTTCTTGATGATGGTTTACGCCAAACCCAAGGCCAAGTAAGTCAAGGGCAAATGTTCCGTTATCTACTGAAACGACTGTGGCATACGGTCTACGTCGTCATCGGGATCTCCGCGATCAGCTTTTTCTTCATCCATCTGTCCGGAGACCCGGTGATGCTCATGTTGCCGGGCGATGCTTCCATGCAGGAAGTCGAACACCTGCGCCAGAAGCTCGGCTTCAATGATCCTTTGTATGTCCAGTACTGGCGGTTCATCTCCAAAGCGGTACGGGGTGATTTCGGGGAATCCCTCTACTACCACGTCCCGGCCATGGAGCTGATCCTGGAAAGGCTTCCGGCAAGCCTGGAACTCTCTTTTGCGGCAATGTTCCTGGCTCTGCTGGTAGCTGTCCCGATCGGGATCATCTCTGCGGTCTACCGGGGTTCAGCCCTCGACATGGGGAGTATGCTGGCCGCGCTCTTTGGCCTTTCCATGCCGCACTTTTGGCTTGGCATCATGTTCATCATGATTTTTTCGGTGAAGCTGGGCTGGCTTCCTACGTCAGGCCGAGGGACGCCGGCCCAGCTCATCATGCCGGCCGTAGCCCTGGCACTCGGCCTCATGGCCATGTTTGCGCGCCTCACGCGATCCGTCATGCTCGAGGTGCTGAGCCTGGACTACATCCGGACAGCCCGAGCGAAAGGGCTGCGCGAGTTCTTCGTCATCGGCAAGCATGCGCTGAAAAACGCTCTGATTCCACTGGTTACGGTGGCCGGCATGCAGTTTGGCCTGCTCATCGGGGGCACGGTGATCATCGAGACGGTTTTCGCGTGGCCGGGAGTGGGGCGTCTGGTTGTCCAAGCCATCTTCAATCGGGATTATCCCCTCGTGCAGTCTATTGTTTTGATCCTTGCACTCATTTTTGTGGCGGTAAACCTCCTGGTGGACATCCTCTACATTTATCTCGATCCCCGGATCAGTTACCTGGAGGATGAATGAGAAAAGGCATTCACAATCTTTTTGGCTTGCGGCCTCCGGCTGTGCTCTGTTCTCTGCGGTTGAAGGCTTAAAGATGACACCCAATGCGTCCTCCCTCTATCAGTATTCGGTGGAAAGACTCGGACCTCCGCTGCGTCTGATGGCTGACACGATCCAGGAAGTAGCCCGCCGCAGCAGCGCCTTGTGGGGCGGGATAATGCTTTGCATCATTTTTTCTACGAGCCTTCTTTTTCCCCTGTTCTACGAGGTCGACCCGCTGGCGCAGGATCTCCTCGCCCGCTTTCTCCCCCCGGTTTGGCTCGAGGGCGGCAGCAGGTCTCATCTGCTGGGGACCGACAACCTGGGACGGGACGTTCTGGCACGAATCCTTTACGGAAGCAGGATTTCTCTCTCCGTGGGATTCAGTGCCGTGCTGCTTGGCGAGTTCGTCGGGATCATCCTGGGACTTGTCTCCGGTTATTACGGCGGAAAGCTGGACAGCCTCATCATGCGGACCGCCGATATCTTCATGGCCTATCCCTTTATGCTTCTGACCATCTCGGTCATCGCGGTCCTCGGAAACTCCATGTTTAACCTCATCCTCGTGCTCGGCATCTCCGACTGGGTGATTTATGCCCGCACCATCCGCGGCAGTGTGCTTTCCCTCAAAGAGAAGGAATTTGTCGAAGCCGCGCGTGCCGCTGGGACACGGAATTTGCCCATCATCACCCGCCACATCCTGCCCAACGTGATTTCACCGCTTCTGGTGCTGGGGACTCTGAGAGTGGCGAACATCATCATCTGGGAGAGCGGGCTCTCTTTTCTCGGGATGGGGGTGCCACCTCCAGCACCCAGTTGGGGACGCATGCTGGCCGATGGTCGCCTCTACATAAGCGACGCCTGGTGGCTGGTCACTTTGCCGGGACTTGCCATAATGTTAACGATACTGAGCATCAATCTCCTGGGAGACGGCCTCCGCGATGCCCTCGATCCCAGGTTACGGAATGTGAGCAATTGAACGGACTTTTAAGATGATCAGAAGGAAAGAAGGCTGGTAAGGATGAACAAAGCACTGGTTTTGGGTGTGGGGCTGCAGGGAAAGGCCGTGATTCACGACCTCGACCGGAGTCCTCTGATTGGCGAAATAGTGGCGGCGGATCATGACCTCGATAGCGCTGGAGAGTTCACGAGAAAGAACGGCCTGAGCAAGGTGCGCTTCCTTCCCCTGGATGCATCGAGCGACCGAGCATTGCAGAGAGCGATCGGAGAATCCGAAGCCCACGTGGTGATTTGCATGCTGCCCCCGACTTTCAACCACACCGTTGCCCGGGCCGCACTTGATGCCGGAATACCCTTCGTATGCAGCAGTTATACGGGAAGTATGGCCGAATTGGATCGCGAAGCGCGACAAAGGTCGGTGACGATCCTCCCCGAGATGGGCATGGACCCCGGCATTGACCTGCTTCTGGGGCAGGTCGCCATCGCGGAACTGGATGAGGTGCACGGCCTTGATTCTTACGGCGCCGGGCTTCCGGAGCCGACCTGTGCCGATAACCCGATCAGGTACAAAATCACCTGGACGTTCAACGGTGTCTTGACTGCCTACAAGAGGGACGGCCGTCTGCTCAAGGATGGGATCGAAACAGCCATCCCGGGCAATCAAGTTTTCAGGCAGGAAAACGTTCACCTGGCGGACTTTCCCGAGGTGGGAGAGCTCGAAGCATTCCCGAATGGCGATGCGATCCGCTACATCGATGTTTTTGGATTGGGGAAAGCGGTAAAGACCATGCGACGCTTCAGTATGCGGTATCCGGGTCACTGCCGGTTTTGGCAGACGCTTGTTGATCTTGGTTTTCTCGAAGATACTCCCCTTACGGTCAACGGCATGGCCCTTTCACCCCGCCAGTTTCTGGTGCATCACCTCACTCCGCGCCTACAGTACGGCCCAAAGGAGCGAGATGTCGCGATTATTCGCGCCCACGTCTGGGGCCTCAAGGATGGCAGGAAGTTAAGCGTCATTTATGACCTCACGGATTACCGGGATTTGAAGAGCGACCTCTTCGCGATGAACCGGACCGTAGGCTACACGGTCAGCGTTGGCGCTCAGATGATTCTTTCCGGGACGATCACCAAGCCGGGAGTTCTTTCGCCGGCCCGAGATGTGCCTGCCGGCAAAGTGTTGGAGGAGCTCCAGGCAAGAGGAATGCGCGTTGCACGGCGGGTAGAGTTTTCTTGAAAAGCGGTCGGCAAGTGATTCCTTTCTTGACAACCTGCTTTGGATGAGATACAAATGGATGACGTGCGATACAAAAGGTGATATTTCAATGCCGGTAAGTCTTCGAATACCTCCCGAGAAGGAACAAATGCTTCGCAGGGCTGCCGCGAGAGCCCGGAAATCCCGGACCGCGTATATTCTTGAAGCCATCGACGAGAAACTCGGCATCAAGAAGAATCGGGATCAAATCATCAGGGAGTTGGCGGGTTGGATGTCCCATGAGGAAGCAGAAGAACTGAGGTCTTCACGGACGGTCTTTGATGAGCTTCACGAAGGGGACTGGGATTGAAGCTCGTTCTGGATACCAACATCTACTGCGACTTCGCTGAGGGGCTGCCCGATGCCATAGAAATGATCGCAGCCCACGGCGAGCACCTCTTTCTTCCTTCCATTGTCCTGGGGGAGCTAAATCATGGATTCATGAAAGGAACCCGGCAGGAGTTTAACGAGAAGAAACTCCGGCAGATCATCAGCGAGCTCGAAATTGTGGTTATCCCTGTAGATGAGGATGTCGCCCGCAAATACGCAATCATCTACACCGCCTTGGTGAAGAAGGGAAAGAAGATTCCCATCAACGATGTCTGGATCGCCGCCTGTTGCATGGAGGTTGGAGGAACACTGCTCACCCGAGACATGCATTTTGAGTCTGTCGAGCATATCGAGTCGCTCATTTTGAAGGCTTGAATACCCCCACCGCTGTCGCTTTATCGGATGGGCGCTCAAGAAGCTTGTCAGACCGCAGCAGACGTTTTGGGAAGATGAACAACAATGTGGGTGACCGAAGCTCTTGCCGATTATATCTCCAACATACGCCCTAAAGACTTGACTCCTGTTGCCAGGGAAATGGCCAGGCGGTGCATCCTGGATCTGGTGGGAGCGACGGCGGCGGGGTTTGAGACTGCCGCGGCGCGCGCCGTGAGGAACGTTGTGCCTCGGATCTTCGCCGGGGGACCCGCTACCGTCTGGCTGTCCGATTCGCGACTCCAGGGACCGCCGGCCGCGCTGATCAACAGCATGGCGGCCAGTGCCCTAGACCTGGATGACGGTCACCGAGCCGCCGGCGGCCATCCGGGCGCATCCATCATTCCTGCAGCAGTGGCCGTTGCTGAGGAGGTCGAGGCCGGCGCCGAAGAACTGCTTGCGGCGATCGTGGTCGGGTACGAAGTGGGTATCCGGGTGGCTGCAGCCCGGGATTTCGCCGCCCTCGATACACTTTCCAGCGGCCGCTGGTGTGCTTATGGAGCGGCGGCGGCAGGGGGATTTTTGCGAAAGATGGCGCCGCAGAAGCTGGCTGAGGCCCTGGCTATCGCCGGAGTTCAGGCGCCGGGCTTGTCCGCTTCGGGGTACAGCGCCGTCATGGGAAACAACGTCAAGGAGGGCATCCCGTGGTCCACTTTGACCGGGCTCGTGGCTCTGAACCTCGCCGAACAGGGTTTTACCGGTCCGACGGACATCCTCGACCATCCTTCCTATTATGATCGCGCAGCAATCGTCGCGGGGCTGGGCTCCGGCTTTGCCATCGAAAAGATATACTTCAAACCCTATTCCTGCTGCCGTTGGAGCCATTGCGCCCTGGATGCGCTCCTGGGGCTCCTGGCCGAGCACGATATCAATCCAAGAGAGATTCATAAGGTCCACGTTTATACCTTCAGCCGCGCCCTGCGGCTCAACAACGCCGTCAACCCCGACTCTCTCGAAGGCGCACAGTACAGCATCCCGTTTGTTCTGGCAGTCGCGGCGCTACGCGGCGAGCGGGCGCTCCTTCCCCTGTCCGCACAGTGCCTCGGACACCCGGATCTGGTCGCTTTCGCAGAAAAAGTGGAGCTCCATCTCGACCCCGACCTCGACGGTTGTTTTCCTGC
>JADGQM010000016.1 GCA_017881795.1 Syntrophobacteraceae bacterium | reverse complement strand
ATTGGGACACTCATTTATGCGGAGCTGTACTTAGCGACACGAGGTAGAGCATGCCTCAAGGCGACCACGTCAAGCAAAATCCACGCGCACCGCTTAAACGGATTACGATTCCTCAGCTCGATACCATCCGGGTTTTGGCCATGCTTGCCATCTTCCTTCACCACCTCTGGAAAACGGTCATCCTGACCCCACAGGACACCCTGCAGAGGATTTTGGATCCGGTATTCAGCACCGCATCGGACGGCGTCGTCCTCTTCAATATTATCTCAGGGTTTTTGCTGGCATTGCCACATCTGGGCCCTGAGCACCATCCGTTTCCTGGCTACCGATTTTTCATTCAAAAGCGCTTCCTTCGCATTATTCCACCTTACTATCTCGCCCTACTCTTATTTACCTTGGCCAATATTGTTCATTTCGACTATCCCTTGCGTCCCGCTTTCGAGATGCTCCTGGAACAAATGCTTTTCATCAATTCTCTCGATTATTCCAATATGTATTCAAACTTCGCCCATTTCTGGTATCTCGGCCAGCTCGCTCAATTCTACCTGCTGTTCCCGGTCATTCTCAGCCTTTTCATAAGGATCGGCCCGACCAGGGCGGCCCTGGCGATTGTCGCTCTGTGCTGGGGGGGCTGGCTTCTCTATGCCTGGACCTTTCCGGCGCCCCCGAATGCTCCTCCGGACTTTGCCGAAAATCTGATGCACTTCAACTTGCCGGGCCGCCTGCCGGAATTCGCCATCGGCATGTGGCTGGCCTCGCTTCCCAACCCCGACGCCAATTCCGCGCCCCCGAGCATCTTCAAAACCCCATTTGCTCTCTTTGCCTCCGTCATGGTCCTCTACCTGGTCGTGGGAGCGCCTTTCGTTTCAGATATGAATCTACCGTTCCTCCACATTTTCCACGTTGCGCTCAGCCTGGCCCTATTCCTCTTTCTGCTCAGCTGGACTCCCGCGGCGAAAATGGGAGAGTCCGCCATGGTGAAGCATTTCGGCCAGCACTCTTACACCCTCTACATCGTGCACTATCCTCTCTTCAGCTACCTCGGGGTGATGCCCTCAAAGGTAACCCACACGCCTGCAAACTTTGCAATCCTGGCGGTATTGCTGCTGCCCCTGTGTTACCTGGCAGCAACCGTGGTCGACCTGGTCTCGTCTGTGATTGTGAAAAGGCTTAAGATTTTTTAGGGTGCGCCGGACCAACCCTGATCGGACTATCTTCCCGGCACATCGAGTATTTTGGTCTTTTTCTTCAACGTGCGCAGCGTGAGGTAAACTGCCAAACCGGCGCCGAAGAGCACCACCCACATGGGATCCAGATGAGCATGCCAGGCGTTAAAAGCAATTTCCTTGAAGATATTCAGGCAGGTAAAGGAGGCGATTACAGCAAAAAAGCCGGAATATTCCCTCTTGAGAACTTTCCTGATGGAGAAGGTTAGGTTCGGCCTCTGCCAATTTCTAAACCGCGGCCAGAATGCCGGAGTCTTTTCCGCCCAGTCCAGGTAAGGGGCCCCGAATTTTCTGCGGAGGAATTCCTCTTCGGCAAAAGCAATGCGTTCATAGTATATCCAGAACAGCAACCCCCCGATTGCGGCGAACCACCAGACCTTAATGAAAAGCAACAAACCGAAGATGACCGTCAGATTTCCCAGGTAAAGAGGATGCCGAATGACGGAATAGACCCCGGTCGTGTTGAGGACCGTGGCAATTTGTTCTTTGGTGTTTCTGCCGGATGTCCCCGTGGGCGTAAAACCCACGGTAAGACAACGCAGGCTGAAGCCCAGCATCGCCAAAATAAAACAAAACAGCTCCCAATATTTTCTTTCCGCTCCCAAGGTCCCTCGGCCGACCAAAGCTGAGCTATACAAAGCGATAATAAACAGCGGTACAATGAGCAACGGCAAATAACTTCTCCACCGGAAAAGCCAGTTGCCCTGCCGCTCCAGTTCTTCTCTTAACGCCATTTCATTTCCCTTCAGGCATCTTCCGAATGATCGTCGGTGGAGAAGTCTTCATCCAGCTTCGGCAGGCGGGCATCGACGAGGGTGTTTTTAAGACTCCAGTAAATGTTCCTGAACTGTTCACCAAAACTGCCGGGTGAAACCCTCCCGAGCTCGATGAACTTAATGATGATCTCCTTCGCGTACCGGAGAATAATTTCTTCATCTGGTTGCACGAGATTGCCTCTCAATATGGTCAATACAAAAAAGCCTCTGCCACATGGAAGGAAGGCCTTTAGGGTTTGAGCAGAGGCTTTTCTGGGGTCGGATGAAATACCCCGTCAGGCATCCCATCACCCATGCTTTTCTTAACACAACACACCCTCTTGGAACAAATGAATTATTTTAATCCCCCCTCGTATTTGTATTTGACAAAGGCTGAAAAATAGATATTAGTTGTCGCACAAGTGGGAAAATGTGGGAATTGGGGGGAAAAAGTGGGAATCTTGCAGCGGCCTCACTTTCGAGGGCAGTCACTCAATCGCCTCGACGCCAAAGGGCGTCTGAGGATTCCCACCAAGTATCGCGAAGTCCTTCAGAATCATTACACTGATTCCTTGATTGTCACCCTGCTGGATCAATGCCTCGTGGCTTATCCACCTGAAAACTGGGAGGAGATTGAGGGCAAAGTGCAGGATTTCTCAGCGATCCAGCCTGAACAGCGGGCCTTTATGCGGCGTTTCATTTCGAGCGCCCAGGAATGTGAGTTTGATGATCAAGGCAGGATTCTGATCCCTCTCTATTTGAGAAACAAAGCCGGGTTGGAGCAGGAAGTAGTGCTTGCGGGGATGCTCAAGAACTTCGAGATCTGGGACAAAACGGCCTGGGAGAAGCACCTTGACTGGAGCCCGGAGCAAACCCGGCAAATTATGGAAAAAGTAGCCATTACTGGACTTTAGAGGCCAATGGATGAAGCAACTTCTCGTCCCCACATTCCGGTCTTGCGCGAAGCTGTCATGGGACTTCTGGGATGCCATGCAGGAGGGGTGTATGTCGATGGAACAGTTGGAGGAGGAGGGTACGCCGAGGCAATCCTGCAAGCGAGCGCCCCCGATGGCGTATTGATTGCGCTTGATTGTGATGCCGAAGCCATAGCGCGAGTCCAACAAAGACTACCTGCCTATCAGAACAGGTTGTTCTTAGCCCAAGCGAACTTTGCAGACCTACCGCACATCCTGGAAGAATTTGGTCAAGGGCCGGTCGATGGCATTGTGGTCGACCTGGGTGTATCAACTTTCCAAATCACAGATTCTGCACGCGGATTCAGTTTTATGCTCGACGGACCATTGGACATGCGTATGGATCGGAACCTGCCACAGACCGCATCAGATCTGGTGAATACGCTTTCGGAACGAGATCTAACGAGCCTGATCCGCGATCTTGGAGAGGAAAGATGGGCACGGCGCATCGCCGGTGCTATTGTCCTGCGACGCGGGATCGGGCCGTTTACAACTACCCTCGAGCTTGCCAAAGTGATCGAAAAAACCGTTCCAAAAACCAAAGACAGTTTCCGGATTGACCCGGCAACCCGCACTTTTCAGGCTCTGCGATTGGCGGTAAATCGCGAACTGGAATCCCTTGAGCAGTTTCTCGCTCAAGTTCTGGATCTCATGAAACCGGGTGGGCGACTGTGCACCGTCGCTTTCCATTCCCTGGAAGATCGGATCATCAAGCATACGTTTAAAGAGTGGTCACAATCATGCACCTGCCCTAAGAATGTTCCGCAATGTCAGTGCCTTGGGCAGCCTTTGGTGAAGCTCCTCACCCGGAGGCCAAGTCGTCCCGATCCCGGGGAAATCGAGAGGAATCCGAATGCGCGGAGTGCCCGCCTTCGTGCTGTGGAAAAATGGGAAAGGGACACGAACTGAATTAAAGAGACGCCAGGTTAACATGACCGAGAGGATACGTTGATCCCATGCAGAGAGTGAAGCCTGCCAGCGAGTTTGAGGATATGCCAACGAAGCATCCTTCCTCGTTCGGTGTAAGGGCTCTGGTGCTGTTTGCCGGCGCCTTGGGAACGGCCTTCATCCTTGGGGCGGTCTTTTACGTCTGGCTCTACGTTCAGCAGGTTCAGAATGGTTATCGCCTTGCGAGCCTTTACAACGAATACGAACAACTCGTCACCGTACAAAGGAAATTGCGGCTGGAATGGTCCCGTTTTCAGGATCCCCACCACTTGGAAGAACTGGGACAAAAAGAATTTGGGCTAAATCCACCCAGATCAGATCAAAAGTTGTCAGTGCCGTGAACGGATTAACGAAGGAAAGGGGCTAAAGGTGGAGAGGCGCAACTCTGGAAAATTCCTGACGGTTCGGTACTCGTCCTGCTATAAGCTTTTCAATACGCTCGTCATCCTGGGCTTCTGCTTAATTCTCGCGAGAGCTTCCCGATTACAGATCATTGAACATCCCCTCTGGCTGGAGAGATCAATAAATCAGACCGAGACCACCATTCGTGTGCCGACTTACAGGGGATCCATCACTGATCGCCAGGGGCGCCTCCTCTCTTACTCTGTGCCACAGCGATCCCTTTTTGTCGATGCGGGAACGGTGGGAGCTCCTGGCCGTTTGGCTTCCCTCGTCGCCCCGATAATCGATGAAAGTGAATCGTTCATTGCAGGAAAACTAGCCTCTACTCGCCATTTTGTCTGGCTCAAGCGCCATCTTAACGACCAGCAGGCCATCGCCATCGAGAACCTGAAGCAACCGGGTGTGAACCTGGTCGACGAATATAAGCGGTTCTACCCATATGGACAGGTGGGCGGCCAGGTATTGGGGTTTGTCGGAGTGGATGGCGCCGGCCTGGAGGGAGTTGAAAAGGGCTTCGATCAGCTTCTTCGAGAGAATACGGCAACCGTTGGTCAGCTGCGCGATGGCATCAGGAAATGCCTCTGGCTTGACTCTTCACCCCCGCCTGAGCCGATGGAAAATTTCGGCGTGCGGCTGACCCTGGATGCATTTGTCCAGTATCTTGCTGAATATGAACTTGAGAAAGCGGTGCGCCAATATCGAGCCAGGGCTGGAGAAGTCGTCGTATTGGACCCGCAGACCTTCGAAGTCCTGGCAATGGCCAACTGGCCGCCGTTTGATCCCAACTTGAGCAATAAAAGCAGTGCCGAAGTCTGGCGCAACCGCACCATTACCGATTCCTTTGAGCCGGGTTCGACATTCAAGATTTTTCTTATGAGTGGGGCCCTTGAAGAAGGAACGGTCAAAGAGCGCGATCGCATCTTTTGCGAAAACGGGAAAGTCCAACTCTGCGGTCACACCATCAACGATGTTCACCCCTATGGTTGGCTCACCATACCGGAAGTGATCAAATACTCGAGCAACATTGCGGCCAGCAAGATCGCCTTGCAGCTGGGGAATGAGCGATTTTACCGATATATTAAGGGGTTTGGCTTTGGCACCAGGACCGGCGTCATGCTCCCGGGTGAAGTCAGGGGGCTGGTGCGGCCGGGCAAAAAATGGCGTCCGATCGATCTGGCGACCACAGGTTTTGGCCAAAGCATTGGCGTGACTTCCCTGCAGCTGACATCCGGGGTGGCGTGTCTCGCCAACGGGGGAGAAATCGGTCAACCAACCATTGTAAAACAAATCCTCGATGGTCAGGGAGAACGGTATGAACCGCTTCATACCAAGCCGTTCCGGCGCGTGATTCAGAAAAAGACAGCGCAGCAAATTTGTGATATGATGACTGCTGTTACACAAGAAGGTGGGACGGGTGTGAAGGCAGCCCCAGATGGGTACACCGCCGCGGGCAAGACGGGTACGGCTCAAGTATTGGACCCGCAGACCAGACGCTACGCGGCGAACAAATATACTTCCATTTTTACGGGTTTCATTCCAGCAGATCGGCCCCGTTTGGCGATTAGCGTGGTCATCCATGACCCTCACGGCGCCATTTATGGGGGTGTGGTTGCGGCGCCGGTGTTCAGGAACATTGCCGCCAGAGCTCTTCCTTATCTCGGAGTATTCCCCGCCGCGGGCAGCCCCTCACCTCCTCCCGGAGTCCATATGGCAAGTACTCCCCACAACAAAGCGTCGAAAACCGCTGCTGCCCCGGAGAAGAAGAGCTCGACGGGACCTGCTGATTACCATGCGAAGGATGCCAAAGCCCCCCCAAAGATTCCGGCTGCTCCTGAAGCTCAGGCGAAATTGCAGCTCAGCGGCAAACCGGTTACGGTATCTGATGGCATAGAAGCAATGAGCAAGCCCAAAGCGAAGGTGGATCTGGTCATGAACCGGGTCCCTTGATGCCGCGACTCGACCAGGGCGTCAGGAGTGCTTGGACCTCTTGTAGGAAGACAGGGGAGATTTTGTAGGTGACAAAGAGCTTAGCCACATTGATTGAGGGTCTTGAAGTGCATGAAAGCCGGGGAGATATGCAGACGCCGGTGAGCGGCATTGCCTATGACAGCCGCCGGGTGGAAGCCGGCAACGTGTTTGTGGCGCTCTCCGGGACCCATGTGGATGGGGCTGACTTCATTCCTGATGCGATTCGCCGGGGGGCGCGGGTGGTCGTGGCAGAAAACGCCTCCAATAGCTTTTCCCAGGCAAGCTTCCTGCGCGTGCCCGACAGCCGCAGAGCCCTGGCAAAGCTCGCCCTGAACTTTTATGAAAACCCGTCCGCCCACTTCCAACTCATCGGAGTAACCGGCACCAACGGTAAAACGACCACTACCTATTTGCTCGAGAGTATCCTGAAGAAAGCGGGATGCCTGGTCGGGGTTGTCGGGACGCTTGGCTATCGCTGGGCGGACAAGCGGAAAACGGCGCCCATGACGACCCCTGAGTCATCGGACCTGCAGCGCTTTTTTAGTGAAATGAACGAGGATCGGGTTACCCACGTGATCATGGAGGTGTCTTCTCATGCCCTGGCTCTGCGAAGGGTTGAGGGATGCCTTTTTGATGTCGGAGTCTTCACCAACCTCTCCCAAGACCACCTGGACTTTCATGCCACGATGCAGGGCTACTTCTCCGCCAAGACGCTGCTTTTCAGAGACGATGTTTCGACCAGGGCCGACGACTTTGTGAGCGTTATCAATATCGATGATCCTTATGGGAGGCGGTTGCGCGAGGAGATCAAGGAGAACCTTTGGAGTTACTCCACCACTGACCGGGAAGCCAGGGTCTGGGTAAAGCGTGCGGGGCTTGAGCATTCCGGCATTCAAACGACGTTGGCCACGCCTCATGGTGATCTCGAGATAGCCTCTCCCCTGCTTGGGCGTCTCAATCTCTACAATCTCCTGGCGGCGGCGACCACAGCATTGGGTCTTGGAGTTTCCCGGGAAGCGATCAGCGAAGGCTTGCATGACGTGGCTCTGGTGGATGGGCGACTGCAGCGCGTCCCGGTGCCACCCGAATGGGGAGTTGAGGTGGTGGTTGACTATGCGCACACCCCTGACGCAATGGAGAAGGCTCTCTCGTGCTTGAAGGAGATGACAAGAGGGCGCCTCATTGTGGTTTTTGGCTGCGGAGGTGACCGCGACCGAGCGAAACGTCCCCTGATGGGCAAAGTGGCTGCGCGCCTCGGTGACCTCGTGATTTTGACCAGTGACAACCCGCGCAGTGAGGTTCCGGCGGCGATCGTTCAGGAAATCGAGCCAGGGGTCAAGACCATAGGTTTGCCCTTTCATGGACAGATTGAACGGGCGCCCGAAGGAAAGGCCTACACGATCGAAGTGGACCGAAAACAGGCAATCGAACTGGCACTCTCCTGGGCAACTTCGGGTGATGTTGTTTTCATCGGTGGCAAAGGTCACGAGACCTACCAGATCATTGGCGCCCGGGCATTTCCGTTCGATGATCGAGTGGTCGTCCAGGACTATCTTCTCAGATCAAAGAGGCCGTTGTGAGCACCGAACTTAAGGGACCGTATTGGACTGTAGCGAAGCTCACCAGGGCGACGGGCGGGGTCCTGCTGCAAGGCGACCCGAATCAGTCCATTGCAAATATTTCGACGGACACCCGCCAGCTCCAGCCTACGGACTGCTTCGTGGCGCTTCCCGGTGAGCATTCCGATGGCCATGCGTTCATTCCGGATGCTTTAGCTAAAGGGACGCGTGCTCTCGTTGTGTCCGCCGAGCGGGGTGACCATCCTGTGGCGGCTCCGGCTGACGTTGCGATCATCGAGGTCCCGGATACGCTTTATGCGTTGGGAGAGATTGCGCGCTATTTTCGGCTGCAGCATCCCATTCCTGTGGTGGGCATCACGGGGAGCAATGGCAAGACAAGCACCAAGGAAATGGTCACGGCGGTCCTTGGCCAACACTTCGAGGTTCTGAAAAACAAAGGGAATTTCAATAACCTCATTGGGGTTCCCCTGACCCTTCTGGCGCTTCAACCCCAGCACCAGGCAGCGGTCGTTGAGATGGGCATCAATGTTCCCGGAGAAATGGGCAGGCTTCTCGAAATCAGCAGGCCAACGGTTGGTTTGATCACCAACGTCCAACTCGCTCATCTTGAGGGCCTTCATTCCCTGGATGAGATCCTGCATGAGAAAGGAAGACTGTGGCTGAACCTGCAACCTGAGGAGCTCGCCGTGGTCAACCTCGATGATGAACGGTTGGCGAAGCTCTCTAAACAAATTAATGCGCGCACCGTCACCTATTCCGTGAACACTCCTGGGGCTCATGTCAGGCTGGGGGGTGAAGTGATGACCCGCGATGGCGTGAGCGCCTTCGACATAGCTCTTGGGAGTGATTGTATTGCTGTGCGCCTTCCGGTGCTGGGTCTCCACCATGTGGGGAATGCGCTTGCCGCCGCGGCGGTGGGATGGGGAATGGGGTTGCCGTCGAAGTTGATCGCGGCAGGCCTGGCAGCCTATCAGCCGGTTAAGATGCGCATGCAAATGCACCATCTCGCAGATGGCAGGGTTTTGATTGATGATAGCTATAACGCGAACCCAGGATCGTTGCTGGCAGCGGTGCGCACGGTTACTCTCGAGAGCCGGGGAAAGCCGGTGGTTGCCGTTTTGGGAGATATGCGGGAGCTGGGCCCGGGGAGTGCGTCGTTGCATCGTGAAGTGGGACATCAGATTGCAGCCCTTGGAGTGGCGCAGTTGATCACTCTTGGGCAAATGACTCTGGAGCTTACCCGCGGGGCCAGGGAAGCCGGCCTTGCGGCTTCCGCCTGTCGCCATGCGGAAAGCCACGAACAAATCGTGAACTGGCTCAGGAACGAGGTGATCAAGGATGCCTGGGTCCTGGTGAAGGGTTCTCGGTCCATGGCGATGGACCGTATTGTGGAAGGAATTCTTGCCGGATGAAGTTGAAGGACATGGGCTCTGTGCGCAATAAGGCGGTGGTTGTCGGGATGGGAATTTCCGGACTTGCGGTCTGTGAACTGCTTTTGCGGCAGGGCGCTCAGGTCATCGCCACCGATCTCCGGACGCGCGACCAGTTCAGTGGAGTGCTGGATCACCTGGAACAAAAGAGCTGTCTCCTGCGACTGGGCGCCCACAACCTCGATGATTTCCTCAGCGCTGATCAGATCATTGTCAGCCCGGGTGTGCCTCTTGACATAGAGCCTCTGGTCGAAGCCGGCAAGCGGGGGATTGAGATCATCGGGGAGTTGGAGTGGGCATGGCGCCAGGTGGATATTCCAGTAGTGGCGGTAACCGGCACCAATGGCAAGACCACGACCACGTCCCTTATCGGTGAAATGCTTAGGGCTTCCGGGAAAGAGGTCTTTGTCGGCGGGAATATCGGCACGCCACTCAGTAAGTGGTTGCTCAATTCTTCGGTGGCAGATGTCCTCGTTCTGGAAGTGAGCAGTTTTCAGTTGGACACGGCTTCGACGTTTTCTCCCGAAGTGGGTGTGCTGTTGAACATCACGGAGGACCACCTCGATCGCTATGATGGTTTTGCTGCCTATGCACGTTCGAAATTTTCTCTGTTTGCCCGCCAACGCACCTCAGATGTCGCAATTATTAATGCCGATGACGCAATCTGTCTGGAAGGCAGTTCCGAGGTTCGAAGCCGTGTTCTTCATTTTGGCCGCAACGACCGCCAGACCCAGGCCACCGTTCGGGGACGGGAAATAGTGGTAAACGTTCCGTGGCAGACGCCTTTTGCCGTGAGTCTTGAAAAAACTCATCTGCACGGCATTCACAATGAAGAAAACCTGCTGGCGGCAGTCCTCGCCGCCTCGGTTGTGGGGGCTGCTCCTTCTGCCATTCAGGAAGTGATTGAGCACTACCGCGGCTTGCCTCACCGGGTCGAGTGGGTGCGCAAGTGTTGCGGAATCGATTTCTACGATGATTCCAAAGGCACCAACGTAGGGGCCGTGGTCAAAGCCGTGGAGAATTTTGATCGCCCGATCTTGCTCCTCATGGGGGGGCGGGACAAGCTGGGTTCGTACCAGCCATTGGGGGAAGCATTGGGAACCCGAGGAAAAGGGGCTTTTGTCTTTGGTGAGGCTGCTCCGCGACTCTATCAGGAGCTTAAAGGGTGGCTGCCGACCCGATCCTTTCCTGACCTCGAAACAGCTTTTAAGGATGTTTTGAACCATGCGGTTTCCGGGGACGTGGTGCTGCTTTCCCCGGCATGTTCGTCGTTTGATCAGTATGAAAGCTACGCGCAACGAGGAGATCATTTCAAACGTTTAGTAATGGAGCTAAGTGGTTAGTGATCAGTGGGAAATGAGCAGATAAAACCAGAGGCAGTACACACTTCGTCACAGGGGGCTGAAGATCTCTCAAGTGCCGTCACCCTCGCGCGAGGAGGAGCTCACAGTGCTTTCAAATGGCTGGGTTCCAGCTTTCGCGGGCATGACGGCGAGGGATCCTAGGGGAGTGGCGGAGATGGAGTTGAGGATGAGATTTCAAAATAGTGCATGGGGATGATCGTGGCCATTGCACGCTGCTCACTTACACCACTGATCACTGGCCCTTGGCCGGTGGTGACTGACCACTGGCCGATAACCTTGGACAAAAAGGAAAGGCATGATCAGGCCGATTGCTGATGCCCCTCAATTTGCAGCGGACTCTGTGGCGAACGAAACCCAGAGTGCCTCCAGAGCGGTTCTTTCGCTGGAGCTGGAATTATGGATTGAGGTCTTACTGCTCATCAGTTTCGGCCTGGTCATGATCTACAGCGCCAGTTCCATCATGGCGCTCAGGAAATACTCGGATGCCGCTCACTATCTCAAGCGACAGCTCGCATGCATCGGCCTCGGCATCGGGACGATCCTGGTGATCAGTCGTTTTCCTTACAGGAGCTACCGGCAACACATTCCCTGGATGTTTTTGTGGACGGTTTTGACTTTGGTGTTGGTGCTGATCCCAGGACTCGGTTCCGAAATCAATGGAGCGAGACGATGGTTTAATTTCCGATTTTTTCTGGTGCAGCCGGCAGAGTTCGCCAAGGTGGTCTGGATCCTATTTCTTAGCGTTTCACTGGTAAAAAAACAGGATAAGATCAAACGGTTTGGCATCGGCTTTTTGCCACACATTGTTCTGTTCGGCCTCTTCGGTGCGCTGCTCCTGAAGGAGCCCGATTTTGGCACAACCTTTATGCTCGGGTGTTTGACGGTTTTCATGTTGATGCTGGGAGGCGTACCCTATCCCTATCTTTTCAGCCTGGTTCCTTGCGCGGCCGTGGTTTGCTATCGGTTTGTTTATCTCGTTCCTTACCGGTGGGAACGGATTACGGCCTTTTTGAACCCCTGGACGGATCAACTGGACTCGGGATACCAACTCATCCAGGCATGGATCGCAGTTGGCTCGGGGGGAATCCTGGGGAAAGGACTGGGCTACGGGCAGCAAAAGCTTTTCTACCTGCCCGAAGCTTTTACGGACTTCATCCTCGCAGTCATCGGTGAAGAGTTGGGATTTGTGGGGATTTTTGGAGTTTGCGTGCTCTTTCTTTTCCTCTTTCAGACCGGGTTAAGAATTTCGCGATCAGCTCACGACTATCTCGGATCGCTCATGGCCTTTGGTTTGACCATGCTCCTTTCCTTGCAGGCTCTGCTGAACCTGGGTGTGGTCCTGGGGCTGTTCCCGACCAAGGGTTTGCCGCTCCCCTTTATCTCCTATGGCGGCAGTGCTTTCGTGGCAAACTGTGTGGCAGTAGGAATCCTTATGAATATTGCTCGAACCAGCCAGATGAGAATGGAATAGGATGTTTAAGCGCTACAAGCACATTCACTTTGTGGGTGTCGGTGGTATCGGCATGAGCGGCATCGCTGAACTACTTCTGAATCTGGGGTACCAGGTAAGCGGATCCGATCTGAAGGAAACGGACCTCACGCGCCGGCTGGCCCATCAGGGAGCGACGATCTTCATCGGACATCATGCCGACCACATTAAGGGAGCGGATGTTGTCGTGCTCTCCTCGGCCATCGCCGAGGATAATCCCGAACTGCTGAGCGCCCGCAGCCTGAGCAAAATACCGGTTATCCGGCGGGCGGAGATGCTTGCCGAGTTGATGCGGCTGAAATACTCGGTCCTCGTGGCGGGCGCTCATGGTAAGACCACCACGACCTCGATGATCTCGACCGTCCTCACTCGCGGCGGTCTCGACCCCACCGTAGTGATCGGGGGTAAGCTCAACGCCTGGGGCACCAACGCCAAGCTGGGTGGAGGAGATTTCATGGTAGCGGAAGCGGATGAAAGCGATGGCACTTTTCTGCTCCTTCCCCCAACCATTGCTGTGGTAACAAACATCGATCTGGAGCATCTTGACTACTATCGGGATCTGGATCACATTCAACAAACCTTTCTGGAATTCATCAATAAGGTGCCGTTTTACGGGCAGGCGGTTTTGTGCCTCGAAGATGAGAATACACAGAAAATCCTGCCGCATGTCACCAAGCGGTTTGTGACCTTTGGCTTTTCCTCGCAGGCGGACTTCCAGGCCCGCGACCTCAGAACTCATGGCTTGACGACCAGCTACCGTGCCTGTCATCATGGGGAGGAACTCGGCGAGATCGAGATCCGCATTCCGGGGCGACATAATGTCTTGAATTCCCTGGCGGCGCTGGCGGTAGCGCAGGAACTGGAACTGGAGTGGCCTGACATTCAAGCTGGACTGGGAGACATGACCGGTGTACAGCGCCGTTTTCAGATCAAAGGGGAAGCTCAAGGCGTGCTCGTACTCGACGACTATGGCCATCATCCAAACGAAATCCGAGCCGTGCTCGCAACCCTCGCCGAGTGTTTTCCCAGCCGCCGTCGGATCGTCGTTTTTCAGCCCCATCGCTACACTCGGACGCAGGCTTTAATGGATGAATTTGCCCGCTGTTTCTATCAATCCGATGTCTTGATCCTGACCGAGATCTATGCAGCCAGTGAAAAACCGATCCCCGGGATAACCGGCGAGCTTCTGGCGAGACGCATTGCGGCTCATGGTCACCATGATCTGCATTTTTGTCCGACCCTCGAAGAAGCGACCGAGAAACTACGCACTCTCGTAGTCCCGGGTGATGTGGTTATTACCCTTGGGGCTGGTAATGTTTTGCAGGTGGGAGAGGCCCTCCTCCATGGACTCAATTGACATAATCGGAGAGAGATGCTGAATCGGGACCTTGTGCACTCCCTTATCGTTAATCTGCCGGGGCTGGAGTTCAAATGGCGAGAGCCTCTTGCCCGGTATACGACCTTTCGCGTGGGTGGCCCGGTTTTTTGCCTGGTAATGCCACAAACAGAGGATGCCCTGATCGGGTTGATGCAAGAGTTGAGATCGCACGCTGTCCCTTACTTCATCCTTGGAGGCGGAAGCAACCTCCTGCTGCCCGATGACGAATTGAACGCTCTGGCTGTTCAACTGACTTTATGTTCGGCGAACATCGGTTTGGACAAGCAGGAGGGAGCTTTACCAGTCCGATTGTCCGCCGGCGCGGGTGTGCGCCTGCCCCGGCTCTTGGGCTATTGCCTCAAAAACCAACTCGGAGGTTTGGAATCTCTTGTGGGCATTCCCGGAACGGTTGGCGGCGCCCTGGTCATGAACGCCGGGACAAGGGATGGCGCCATCGCCGATCCCCTGCTCTGGGTTGAGGTCCTTGATGAGAAGAACCGGCGCCTGCGTATACCCAAATCGGAGTTGTCGCCTGGGTATCGGTCTCTGGGATTACCGGATAACTGGGTAGTCCTGGGTTGTTGCCTCGAAGTTGAGCCCTGCGCGGATGGCGTCCAGCGAGCTCGACTGTCAGAAATCATGCGCGAGCGAAAAAGAACGCAGCCGGTGGGCTGGCCCTCAGCGGGGTGCATTTTTAAGAACCCGGAAGGCCTTGCTGCAGGGGCTTTAATCGAAAAATCCGGCCTCAAGGGACTGCGCATGGGTGACGCCGAGGTTTCACCCAAACATGCGAACTGGATTATCAATCGCGGCCATGCCAGAGCTCTGGATGTCGTGGCCTTGATCGAATTGATCGAGGACCGTGTTCGTCGCGATTTTGGGATCCATCTGAAAAGAGAGATCCGCATAATGGGGTCATGAGAAAAAAGCGCAATCGCTATCGGCCCGACCGGACAAGACGTCGCAAGATTCTGAAGTACTGGTTCAAGACGGCAGTCGGCTCAGTCCTGTCACTGGCAGCGATCGTGTGCTTGAGTGCGGTTCTCGCTGAATCATATTATGCACTCGTTAATGCGCCCTGGTTTCGTGTCGAAGAAGTGGCAATCATAGGGTTGAAGCACCTTAAGGAAGACGAAATCTTGAATGCCCTGATGATCCCGCCGGAGGCAAGCTTGCTGAATCTTAAGTCATCGCAACTGGCAAAGCAGTTGGAAGCTCTGCCATGGCTTGAATCGTCGGTCGTCAAGTTTTCGCTTCCTAACCGCATTGTGGTTGAAATAGCCGAGCGCGAACCCCTGGCTGTGGTTCATGCGGAGGACTTTTATCTGATCGATACCGAGGGAAAATTGGTGTCACGAGCTTCCGCCGAGCAGAAGCAGGGGTTTCTTTTGGTCGAGGGGTTTTCGGGCCGGAGTCTGAAGGAAGGTGACACGGTGCCCCCAGAAGCGCTGAGGGGTTTGAAAGCATTGCTGCCGGCATTAGAGCAGTCGAAAGACTGGTTGCCGCCGAACGCGATTCTGAAGTGCCGGTGGAATGTGGAAACCGGATTTGCTCTGTATAGCGCTCGAAACAATATCTGCATTCAGTTGGGGTGGGACGGCTTCAATCAAAAATTGCATCATCTCCAGCGCGTTTTTGGGATTCTGGAAGAGCGGCAGTTGTGGAATTCGGTGGTGAGTATTGATCTAGACTATGAAGACCGTGCTTACGTTGAAGGGCTTTTTCCTTTTTCCAAAGGAAGCTGATGTGTGGTATGAACAGCAAATCAGTTATCTGATAATCGGGAGACTAGGGTTGCTGTACCCCGAACCAAAGTGCCAAGAGTGAATGCCATCCAGAAGCTAAACTCTGAAAGGTGAGCGATGGGAAAAAGAGAGGAATTGATCGTCGGCCTGGACTTGGGGACCACAAAAATCTGCGCTGTGGTCGGAGAAGTGACCTCAGAAGGGATCGATATCGTCGGCGTTGGGACGCACCCTTCTATCGGGCTGCGTGGTGGGGTCGTGGTCAACATCGACCAGACCGTCCATTCGATCCGAAAGGCCATAGATGAAGCGGAATTAATGGCAGGCTGCGAGATCTCCTCGGTCTTTGCCGGGGTTGCGGGGACCCACATCCAGAGCCTGAACAGTCATGGGGTGATCGCCGTCAAGAGCCGAGAGGTGACCCAAGCCGATGTCGATCGGGTTTTGGATGCTGCGAGAGCCATTGCCTTGCCTTTCGACCGGCAGATTCTCCACGTGCTTCCCCAGCAGTTTATCGTGGATGACCAGGAAGGGATCCATAACCCGATCGGGATGTCCGGAGTGCGGCTGGAAGCCAAGGTTCACATCGTGACCGGAGCCATCACGGCCATTCAGAATATCATCAAATGTTGTGAACGGGCCGGGCTGCATGTCCAGGATGTGGTCCTGGAAGCGCTGGCGTCATCCGAATCGGTGTTGGATCACGATGAAAAGCACCTCGGGGTGGCCCTCATCGACATGGGGGGCGGGACCAGTAATGTGGCGATGTTTTTGGATGGCGCCATTCGTTACTCCGGTGTGGTTGGGTTGGGGGGAAACCATATCACTTCCGATATTTCGGTGGGGTTGCGGACCTCCATGGAAGAAGCCGAGAAGATCAAGAAAAAATACGGTTGCGCCATTGTCGAGTGGGTCAATCCCCAGGATGTTATCGAGGTGGGCTCCGTCGGTGGCCAAAAACCCCGCCAGTTGGCGCAGTCCATCCTGACTGAAATCATTGAAGCACGTGTAGAAGAAATGGTGAAAATCATTGAGGCAGAGATGTTCCGCTCGGGTTACTTCGAATCACTCCACGCCGGCGTGGTGTTGACAGGGGGAGTTTCGCTCCTGCCGGGCATTCGCGAATTGTCTGAAAAGCTATTCGATTTACCGGTGCGCATTGGTGTTCCCTACCATTTTGGCGGGTTGGGTGATGTGGTCAAAAACCCGATCTATGCCACCGCTACCGGGCTGTTACTGCATGGCAGGAAGTACGGAGGCCAGGCGCCCTCTGAAGAATCAGGTTCCGTCGGCAACATGTTTTCGGCGATAAAGCGCTGGTTCAGAGGTCTGTGGGGGAGAAAAAATAATTGGATTTAGTGAAACGGGATGAATCCTGAAGGATTTTGTTCTTGCAGAGGCAATGGTGCACGCGTTTTTCCACTGATGAGTGGTGTCGACCATGAAAAGGATTAAGAGGAGGAAGAGGATGGATGTGATCAACTCAACTCTGAATGGGGCAAAGATCAAAGTTTTGGGGATTGGGGGTGGAGGGGGCAATGCCATCAATAACATGATCAGCTCGGGCCTCGATGGAGTTGAGTTCATCGCGGCAAATACCGATTTCCAGGCCTTGGAACGGAGCCTTGCAGCGGTCAAGATTCAGCTCGGGGTGAATCTGACGAAAGGGCTGGGTGCGGGTGGCAACCCCGAGACCGGGTCCAAGGCGACGCAGGAGGATTTGGAAAAGATCCGGGAGGTGGTTGACGGCAGCGACATGGTTTTCATTACCGCGGGGTTGGGCGGGGGCACGGGTACTGGCGGTGCACCCATTGTGGCGCAGGTTTGTAAGGAGTTGGGGGCGCTTACCGTGGCGGTGGTTACCAAACCCTTTCTCGTCGAGGGCAAGGTGCGGCAGCGGAATGCCGATGAAGGTCTCAAGGCTCTCCAGGCAGTCGTCGACACGCTCATTACGATCCCGAACAATAGGCTGCTCTGTCTGGCCGACCGGAGATCCACCTTTCTCGAATGTTTTCGGCGTGTTGATGATGTGCTCCTCTATGCCGTGAAGGGCATTTCCGATCTCATCGTCCATCCCGGATATATCAACGTGGATTTTGCCGATGTCAAGACCGTCATGGCTGAAATGGGACTCGCCTTGATGGGGACAGGCGTGGGGCGAGGCGAAAACCGTGCGGCGCAGGCGGCACAGCAAGCCATCTCGAGCCCGCTTCTCGAAGACATTTCCATCCACGGCGCTCGTGCTGTGCTCGTCAATATCACTGCGAGCGAAGACTTGGGTATGCACGAGTTTGAAGAAGCGTCCTCCATTATCCAGAAAGAGGTTGACGAAGAGGCGAATATTATTCTCGGGATTGCCATTGACGAAGACCTGGGAGATGAAATTCGAGTGACCGTGATCGCGACCGGCATCGGCAAAATGGATCAGGCGCCGAAGGCTGAGATTCCGGCTCGTCCCAAGAGAAGAGGAGAGGGCCTGGTTCCTGAGCTGAACTACGATTACCTCCAGATCCCCACGGTGGTCCGGCATCGCTCAGCACGCGAGACCCAGGGGCAAGAACAACCCAAGCGGAGGACTCTTCTCCAGAAATTGACCGGGACGGCGGAGGATGACGAAGATCTCAGCATTCCGACCTTCATTCGTAAACAGATGGATTGATCGTGGGTCCGGAGTTTGGTACTGGGGGCTTGTGAGTAAGGAGTAAGCAGAAGGGCGGAGAGGAGCGAGGGGCATCTTTTTTACGGCATGACTTTAGCATGTTGTGGAAACTGAAGGAACGGCAGCAGCAGTGGCTGGCCGAAGAAAGGGGAACAGTCCGGAAGGATTGGGGCGGCAAGCTTCGCCTTGCCCTTGCCTTTCCTAACCGGTACTCCATTGGCATGTCTAACCTGGGCTTCCAGTTCGTTTACGAAGCCCTGAACCATTATGATCATGTTGTCTGCGAGCGGGTCTTCTATCCCGAAGCAGAAGACCTGCCCATGCTTAAGCAGCAGCCCGGAAGACTGCTGAGCGTTGAGTCTCAGCGGCCTCTTCTGGATTTTCATTTCCTCACCTTTTCCCTTCCGTTCGAAAACGATTTCAGCAACTCCGTGGAAATGATCAAGTTTGGCGGTATCCCTCCGCTGAGCGAGCAGCGTGCTTCCTCAGACCCTTTTGTGGCAGCGGGCGGCATTGCGGTCTCTATGAATCCCGAACCGCTGGCCCCGTTCTTCGATTTCGTTTTTGTGGGGGAAGCGGAGACCCTCATTCCGGATTTCCTGGCATTCTGGCTCGAGAACCAGGAAAGCAAGCGCTCTCGTCAGGAACTGCTCACGGCTCTTGCCAAGGAAGTGCAAGGCATCTACGTCCCCTCCCTCTATCGGGTCTCCTATCACCAGCACGGGACGGTGGCAGCCATTGAGCCTCTTCCGGGCTCGGGGGTGCCGCCGCGAGTCGCTTACCGGCGCACGGACCTGAACGCAAGTTCTCCCTGCAAAACCGCAATCCTTACCCCCAACACCGAATTCAGCAATGTTCTTCTGGTCGAAATCGGGCGCGGCTGCGGGCGCGGCTGTCGGTTCTGCGCCGCCGGCTTTATGTATCGACCCATGCGCCACCATGCGGCTGATAAAGTTTTGGGGGCCATGGAACCCGGCTTTCCCGAGATCTCGAGAGTGGGCTTGGTAAGCGCTGCGGTTACCGACTATCCCGATATTTCCTGCGTCTGTCAGGAGCTCGTCCGTTCGGGAAAGCAGCTCTCTTTTTCCTCTCTCCGGGCCGACCGGATCACTCCGGAGATCGTCGCCGCTCTCCAGGCCAGCCAGCACCGATCGGTCGCCATTGCCGTGGAGGCGGGCTCCGCGCGACTGCGGCGGGTGATCAACAAGGATCTCACCCTGGACGACATTTACCGCGCCGTGGCATTGCTCACCGAAGGCGGCATTCTGAGCCTCAAGCTTTATTTCATGATCGGTTTGCCGACGGAAACCCTCGACGACCTGGAAGCCATTGTCGAGGTCGTCAAGGGGGTAAAGCATCACGTGCTGAAGACCAGTCGCGGGCAGAAGCGACTCGGGACGGTGACCCTGAGCATCAACGCCTTCATTCCCAAGGCCTTCACCCCATTTCAGTGGGTGAGCTTTGCCGGCGTCCAGGAATTGAAGGAGCGGGCGAAGTGGATCAAGAAAACCTTGCAGAAGGTTCCCAACGTTCGCGTACACTTCGACGTGCCCAAGTGGGCGTATGTGGAGGCCCTGCTTGCCCGGGGTGACCGAAGAACCGCGCTCTTTCTGGAGAAAGTGGCCCTGGATGACCTGAGTTGGACTCAAGCCATGCGCACGGCGCCGCTCAATCCCGACTTCTGGGTCATGCGAGAACGGGATCGGGACGAAATATTTCCCTGGGAGATCATTGACCTCGGTTTAAAGCGAACCTTCCTCTGGGAAGAATATCAAAGCGCCTTGCAGGAGCAAAAAGGCCTGCCCTGCATGCCCGAAGAAGGCTGCCGTCGCTGTGGAATCTGTGGCGCCTGACGACCTACTCTTGCTCGTAGCCGATTTGATCAAGGCGGTTTGGGAGAATTTCCATAGACCTTAGCAGCGTTGATCTTCTCAAGGAGTGGTCTTATACTTGACAGTGTGTGTTTAGCTTACTCGAAGAGGAGCGATGGATAGTACCAGCGTTACCGCACACTCCTTCCCCTTTGATGGGACAGCCAGGGCGGGGGATGAAAGAGACACAGAGTCCCAGACTCTTCAAAAGGAAACAGGCAAGAATGTCACAAAACGATTACTACCAAACCCTGGGTGTTGAGGCCAGCGCTTCTCCGGAAGAAATCAAGAAATCCTATCGCAAACTCGCTTTGGATACTCATCCCGACAGAAACCCCAACGACCCCCGCGCCGAAGAACGCTTCAAGCGCATCAACGAAGCCTACGGCGTCCTGAGCGATCCCCAGAAACGCGCTCAGTACGACCAATACCGCCGGCTTGGGTATCAGCAGCGCTCCGATGGTGGCTCCCAGTATGGTTTTCGATATTCGCAGGAAGACATCCTGAGAGATTTCTACAAGAGCCGCCAGGCACAGGACCTCTTTGCGGAATTGCAGAGGGAATTCCAGCGCATGGGATTTCGCTTCGACGATACTTTTTTCAACCGAATCTTCTTTGGGGACAAAACCATCTTTTTTCAGGGAGTGTTCTTTGATGGTCCAGGCGGTGTGCGCGTTTTCCGTTCAGGCACTCGACCAAGACCGCAATCGCCCTGGCAGACAGGCCCTGCGCGCCCACCCTACCCGGATACCGCATCTCAGCCCAAAGGCATCCTGGAACACGGAGTATCCCTGCTGGCCAAAGCCGGGAAGAAAGCCGGCAAGTATCTTCTTAAAAAACTGCTCGGCGAACCGGGCAGCCCGGCAACCACCGCCACCCAAAATACCGCCGGTGCCAGGAATTTTGACGTAACTTACGAGTTGCTTATATCGCAAGTGGACGCGGTAAGAGGGGCCACCGTAGAAGTGGAACTGCCCCATTTTCAAGGGAGAAAGCACGTCTCTATCAATATCCCAGCCGGGGTCAAATCCGGCACCAAACTACGGCTCAAGCAAATGGGCCAGCCTTTACCGAATCAACCATATACCAGAGGGGATCTTTACTTACAGCTACAGGTGGCTTAGCGAAGCAGTCGCACTAGGGACGCTGTCGAAGATGCATGGTTGGCGAACTCAATGGAGGCTGGTGTTTTTTATATTTGACGAGCTTGAGAATCGCGATAATGAAAAGGAGGCTGAGCTTTGGATGAGAACGTAAAGAACCTTGATTTCGAACAACTAAAGCTGCTTTTTGATCTTACTAAATTCCACGGAACTATCTACATGTCTGCCATAGGGCTTATTGCAGGGGTAGTTGGTTCAAAACAAACGATTCTCTCCTATAATAGGGGACTGCTTTGTTGCGCGCTCATATTCATGCTTATTACAAGTTTTGCAGCAGCGATACTCTTGAAGAGCATATGCGGTGCTCATGCCTATAGTGAATTCTGGAATACGCCCATCGGTCCAGGTGAGCTAAAGTTATTAACCGCCAAGATGTGGGCGTATTTAGAGCGCACATGCTTCTGGATTGCAACAGTTCTTGCGTTGCTGGCGTTCTGGCTCGGTTCGGGTCGAACGGAGTGAATCAAACTGTGACGAACTCTCACTACAGATTGCCGAGGTCGAATGAAGACTACTGGTATCACCAATAACCGTGATTGACCATTCAAGGAGAAGTACATGGCTCAGCGAAAGCAATCACAGGGCAAATGTGCCTATTGCGGGCAGGAGCTCGCTAAGAACGGAGCAGGCAAACATTTGGCAGGCTGTGTAAAGAGGCAGGAAGTTGTGGCCAAAGCTGGGGGCAAGGAGGGGAACAGCGAATCGCTCTATCACCTGCGCGTCCAGGCTGCCGGGCAGAGCGAATTCTGGCTCGATCTGGAAATGCGCGGCTCGGCTGCCTTGCTGGATTTGGACGATTATTTGCGTGCCATCTGGCTCGAATGCTGTGGGCATTTGAGCCAGTTTTCGATTGGGGGATGGGGCAGCGGAGAGGTCGCCAAAAAGCGAAAAATCGATCAGGTTTTTGGGCCGGGCGTTCAGTTGACCCATATTTATGATTTTGGTACCTCATCGGAAACGCTCATAAAATTCGTGAACGTGCGGGAAGGGAAGCCCACCACTTCTCATCCGATTGCCCTCATGATGCGCAATGTGATGCCGGAATCCGAATGTATAGAGTGTAAACAGCCGGCGGCCTGGTTGTGTATGGAGTGCCTGATTGAGCAAGACGAATGGGGAGCCTTGTGCGCCAAACACGCAAAAACCCATCCCCACGATCAATATGGTGAACCCATGCCGTTAGTCAACTCACCGCGTTTGGGCCTCTGTGGGTACGATGGACCCGCTGATCCGCCGTATTGAGTCCTGGCTGCCGTGGGATAGGAGTCAGGATGCGGGAGTCAGGGAGCCTGCTTACTGAGTCCCTGCTGTGATAGGACATTGCCCCCAGGCGGCCCTTTCCGTGCGGTAGCGACCATCTTCGCTCAACCCTACACCATGGCAATTAATACTCATCAGGTGTGGGTCCCTTCAGGAGGCTTCGAAAAGCCTGTTGGATGACACGAAATTCTTCCGCCTGTAGGGTGCGGACGTCCATCAGGTATTGATCGGATTCGATGCGGCCGATGATCGGAGGCTTGTTGTTCCTGAGACTTGCCTCGATCCGGTGCGTGCTCATGCCGGGCGAGCTCACCGCCACCGCATAAGTCGGGAGGTCCTGATTGGGCAGCGCTCCTCCACCGACTTGTGAAGAGCTTCGCTGCACCTGGACCTGCAATCGGTTCTGGAGGTCAGCTTCACGAATAAGCGCCGCCAGATGCTGCGCCCGTTCCTCGATGATTGCCAGGGGCATGGCGATCATGCGTAGGGTTGGGACTTTTTCCAGTGCCTGCCGTTCATCACGGTACAAACGCAGGGTGGCTTCCAGCACGGCAAGCGTCATCTTATCCACGCGCAGGGCCCGAGTGAGGGGGTTTTTGCGGCATTCTGCGACAATTTCCTTCCTGCCCAAAATGATGCCCGCCTGCGGGCCACCCAGCAATTTATCCCCACTGAAAGTCACCACATCGACTCCCGTCTGCATGACCTCCGCCACGGTGGGTTCACCATGCAGACCGAATCTCGCCATATCCACAAAAGATCCGCTTCCCAGGTCTTCCATGACAGGTATCCCCTGCTTTCGGCCCAGCGCGACCAATTCCTCGGCGGACACTTCCGCGGTAAAGCCGACAATGCGATAATTGCTGGTGTGGACTCGCAGCAACAGCGCGGTTTGCTCATTGATGACCGCTTCATAGTCTCGCAGGTGAGTGCGGTTGGTGCACCCGACCTCGCGCAGGATGGCGCCGCTGCTGCGCATCACATCGGGAATCCGGAATGAGCCTCCAATTTCCACGAGTTGCCCGCGGGAAACGATGACTTCCCGTGCTTTCGCCAGAGTGCTCAGGGTGAGCAGCACGGCGGCGGCGTTATTGTTCACGACGAGTGCAGCCTCGGCGCCGGTGAGCTCGCACAGGATGGATTCGGCATGGATATAACGAGATCCCCTCTTTCCCTCCGCTAGATCGTACTCAAGGTTATTGTAATGCCGGCAAAGCAACTGCAATCGCGCGCTTGCTTCTTCGGCGATGAGGGATCGTCCAAGGTTGGTATGGACGATGACGCCCGTTGCATTGATGACGTATTGCAGGGTGTGGGCCTCAGCCTTTTTGAGGTTTTCCAGAACCAACTGCACCAGATGAGCCGGTTCGAGGTTTACCACTTGAGCTGACTCGGGGTCTTCAATAAGCAGCTTACGCTTTTCCTCCAGAACATGCCGGATGCTTGCCAACGTGAGTCTTCGCGGGTGTCGCGTGAGCGCTTCCTGGATGGTGGTCAATTGGAGCAGATTCTCCACACTGGGAATCTGGCGCAACCTTTCCTGGACAGAGTGGCCGGTCATGGGTTGTCTATCCTTTGATGCTGGGGTTGAACTAAAGGCCAAAAACATGGGATTCCCTGTCTCGCGGGAATGACCAAGAAGAGGCTCGAAAAGGTTTTTGCAGCGAACTTTCCAAGGCAACTCGAGTCATGAGCGCGTCAGATCCAGCAAGCTTCGAGCCTTTCTTTCCAAAATCATCTTGGTTATAGTGTCATTTGCTCTGAAGATGAAACTCTTTTTGCGTGTCAATTGGTCAGAAAGCGCATGGACGTATCAGTATACCAGGAGCAAGAACCAACAGCATCGATTGGAGACGCCGGAGAGGGTTTCCCCAAAAAGGATTCTGCAGCCGTCTTATCCTTTTTGAGGGATTCTCAAGAATCGGTGCATCTCCGTGGAGTGCAAGACGCCGCACTGGTTTACCTCATTGGGAAGGGACTGAATACCGTCCGCAAACCCATGCTTTTGATTGCTCCCACCGACCGTGAAGCAGAACAGTATTTTGAGATAGCATCCTTTTTCGTTGGCAAGGACAGCCAGCGCCTGGATGCCCCGCTCGCTCGAAAGGTCTGGTATTTCCCCTCGCGAACCGCCCACAAGGCGCAATCTTTGGGAAAGATGGAGGCCACCGCGCGGCGCCTGGAAACCCTTTATGCCATTAGGACCGCGGCGTCACCGATCGTGGTCGTTACCTCGGCGATGGCTCTCTTGGAGTGCCTGGCGCCGCCGGAGATTCTGGTCAAGCATGTCGAATATAAGGTTAGAGGCGAAATCATAGATCTCGAAGTGTTCTGCCGACAGCTCATCGACCGCGGCTATTATCCGGTATCCCTGGTGGAGGAATATGGGGACCTTAGTCGACGCGGAGGGGTTCTCGATATCTACGCTCCCATGTACCGCTGGCCGCTGAGGCTTGAGTTCTTCGGGGATGAACTGGAATCCATTCGTCCTTTCCATCCCAGCACTCAGCGTTCTTTGGGAGTTCTGGAAGATGTGGTGCTGCTACCCGCCAGCGAGATCATCCTCGATGCCGAAGCGCGAGCACGCGCGCAAGATGCGGTCTATAGGGATGTTGGGGAAGGCGTGTTAACGCCTGCTGCGGGAAATGTTTGGCTGGAGCGGATTCAGGAAGGCTACCAGAACGGCGCCTTTGAGTCCGTGTTGCCGGTATTTTATGAAAAGACGGCAACGCTTCTGGACTATCTCGACCCACGGACGATTCTCTTTTGGTCTGATGCCAATCAAAGCCGTATGGAAATGGCTGAGAATTATTGGCAGATGGGCCGTGACAGGGCCGAGAACCCTTCCGCCAATGAATGGCAGAAGTCGCCGACCGAGCTGTTTGAAGACCCGGAACGGGTGCACGAAATCGGGAAGCGTTTTCAACAGGTCTGGGTCAACGCTCTCATTGAGCCTTCAGAAGCTCCGAAGATCCTTGAGCTTGGGGCAACCAGCCACAGTGCCCTGGGCCTTGCCGTAAGATCACACCAAAACAAAGAAAGGCTCCTGGAACCCCTCGCCCATCAGTTCCACAAATGGCAGGAAGACGGCATCCTCTCTTTTTTGGTCTGCCAACAGAAGGAGCAGGCCAGGCGGTTGGCGGAACTGTTAATGGGCTATGACCTGGAGGTGCTATACAGTGGCCTGCCATTTGGGCAGGAATCCTATGAGTCTCCGGCAGTAAAGGTGCTGGTCGGCCCCTCGCTGAAAGGTTTTCTATGGCCTGCAGAGAGGCTCGCCGTCGTATCCGAAGAAGAAATCTTTGGCCGGAGATCGCGTCGCGTTTCACGGAAAGCGGTTTCGGGCGTCTTTTTGAATTCCTTTCAGGACCTTCATCTTGGAGATTTTGTCGTCCACGTTGACCATGGCATCGGGATCTACAAAGAATTGGTCCACTTGAACGTGCGGGACATTGAGAGCGATTTCTTGCTGCTTGAATATCAGGATGCGGATCGCCTTTACGTCCCCGTTGACAAACTCGCCAAGGTTCAGAAGTACCTTGGGATCGAGGGGCATGAACCACGTGTCGACAAACTCGGTGGAAAATCCTGGGAAACGGCCAAGAAAAAGGCGCGGGAATCTGCTGAAAGAATTGCTCAGGAGATCCTCAATCTCTATGCCCAACGGCAAGTCAACGAAGGTTTTCGATTTTCGCCCCCGGATACGTTCTTTCAGGAATTTGAAGCCACTTTTGCCTATGAGGAAACACCAGACCAGGTCAGGGCCATTGCCGACGTACTGGAGGACATGGGCTCTGCGCAGCCCATGGACCGGCTGATTTGTGGCGACGTCGGATACGGCAAAACCGAGGTGGCAATCCGTGCCGCTTTCAAGGCAATCATGGATGGCAAGCAGGTGGCCATGCTGGTTCCCACGACCGTTTTGGCAGAACAGCATTATCAGACCTTGTTCGAACGCTTCAACGGATTTCCCGTGACGGTGGCTGCGCTGAGCCGTTTCAAGACCCCTTCCCAACAAAAGCAAGTGCTCAAGGAGTTGGAACGCGGCACCATTGATATGGTGATTGGTACGCATCGCTTGCTGCAAAAGGACGTGAGCTTTCGCGATCTAGGGTTGATCATTGTCGATGAGGAGCATCGTTTTGGCGTCAAGCACAAAGAAAATTTGAAGAAGCTCAGAGTCTCCGTGGATGTCCTCACCCTTTCCGCGACCCCGATTCCCAGGACGCTTCATATGGCATTGTCCGGAATTCGAGATATGAGCGTCATCGAAACGGCTCCTGAAGATCGCCATTCCATAGACACGTTTCTCTGCAAATATGACGAGCTGACTATCCAGGAAGCCATTTATCGCGAGCTTCACCGGGGTGGCCAGGTCTTTTTTGTGCATAATCATGTAGTCAGCATCTACCAGATGGCTGCCAAATTGAACCAGTTGGCGCCCGCAGCCCGCGTCGCCGTGGCCCATGGCCAGATGAACGAGCGGGACCTGGAGAAGGTGATGCTTGACTTCATCCATCGCAAGGTGGATGTTCTGGTTTGTACGACGATCATCGAATCGGGGCTCGACATTCCGGCAGCCAATACGATTATCATCAATCGTGCCGACAAATTCGGGCTGGCTCAGATTTATCAGTTGCGGGGAAGGGTCGGGCGCTC
>JADGQM010000435.1 GCA_017881795.1 Syntrophobacteraceae bacterium | reverse complement strand
GCAGCTGACGCCGGCGCCTTGGGTGAATGTGCTGGCCAACCCCAACTTCGGGACTGTCATCTCAGAGAGCGGTCTTGCCTACACCTGGAGCGAGAATGCCCACGAGTTCCGCCTCACTCCCTGGGGGAACGATCCCGTGAGCGATTCGAGCGGAGAGGCGTTTTACCTCCGTGATGAAGAGACCGGCCACTTCTGGTCGCCCACGCTGCTGCCCTGCCGCGGGGCAACGCCTTACGTCACCCGGCACGGATTCGGCTACAGCGTCTTCGAACACACCGAGAGCGGCATCCGCTCCGAGCTGTGGGTTTACGTGGCCATGGATGCACCGATCAAGTTTACGGTGATCAAAGTGTCCAACGAGTCGGGCCGATCCCGCCGGCTCTCCGCTACCGGATATGCGGAATGGGTGCTTGGCGACCTGCGGCCAAAATCGACCATGCACGTGATCACCGAAATTGACCCGAACAGCGGCGCGCTCTTCGCGCGCAACCCATACAACACGGAGTTCCGCGACCGGACTGCGTTCTTCGACGTGGACGATACGACTCGCACCGTAAGCGGTGATCGGACGGAATTCCTGGGACGCAACGGGTCGCTGCGCGCTCCTGCCGCGATGACGCGCATGCGTCTTTCCGGCAAGGTGGGGGCCGCGCTGGATCCCTGCGCTGCGATCCAGGTGAGCTTCGATCTAGCCGCCGGGGAAGAGCGTGAGATCGTCTTCAGGCTCGGCGTCGGGCGAGACGCCGACGATGCCGGAAACCTGGTCAATCGTTTTCGAGGATCAACCGCTGCGCGCGGCGCCCTCGAGGTGGTGTGGCAACACTGGACGCACACCCTCGGCGAGATAAATGTGGAAACACCCGACCAGTCCCTCAACGTGCTGGCCAACGGCTGGCTGCTATACCAAACTCTGGCGTGCCGCCTTTGGGCGCGAAGCGCAACCTACCAGTCGGGGGGCGCCTTCGGTTTCCGCGATCAGTTGCAGGACGTGATGGCACTCATCCACGCCCGGCCGCACGTCGTGCGCGAGCACCTGCTCTTGTGCGCGGCCCGTCAATTCCAGGAAGGAGATGTTCAACATTGGTGGCATCCTCCAACGGGTCGGGGTGTGCGTACTCACTGTTCGGACGATTACCTCTGGCTGCCGCTCACGACGTGCCGCTATGTCCTCACCACCGGAGACACCGGCGTGTTGGATGAGCCCATCCGCTTCCTCCAGGGCCGTCCGGTAAACGCGGATGAAGACTCTTATTACGATCTGCCCGGGCGCTCTGAAGAGGTGGCGAGTCTTTACGAACACTGTGTCCGAGCCATCCTGAACAGCCTCAAATTCGGTGAACACGGCCTGCCGCTCATGGGATCCGGTGACTGGAACGACGGCATGAACCTGGTGGGCGAACACGGCAAGGGCGAAAGCGTGTGGTTGGGATTTTTCCTGTATGAAGTGCTCATGCGCTTCACTGAGGTGGCAAACACGCGTGGTGACATATCCTTTGTCGAACGCTGCCAGAGGGAGGCGGCGGGGCTGCGCCGCAATCTCGAGAGGCATGGCTGGGACGGCGAGTGGTACCGCCGCGCTTACTTCGATGACGGCTCGCCGCTTGGATCGGCGAGCAACCCCGAATGCCAAATTGATTCGATTGCGCAGAGCTGGTCTGTTCTTTCGGGTGCGGGAGATCATGAGCGTTCGCGCATGGCAATGGAAGCGGTGGATGAGCGCCTCGTTCGCCGCGAGCATGGACTGATCCAACTTCTGGATCCTCCCTTCGACAAGTCGGAGTTGAATCCCGGCTACATCAGAGGATACGCCCCGGGAGTTAGAGAGAACGGCGGGCAGTACACGCATGCGGCCATCTGGGCGGCAATGGCCTTCGCTCGCCTGGGGGACAACCGGCGCGCGTGGGAGTTCTTTACCATGATCAACCCTGTGAACCATGCCCGATCGACCGAGGAGACCGCCACCTACAAAGTGGAACCGTACGTCGTTGCGGCCGACGTGTATGCGGTGCCGCCGCACACCGGCCGCGGCGGCTGGACCTGGTACACGGGTTCGGCCGGCTGGATGTACCGGCTGATCGTGGAGTCCCTCCTGGGGCTCAGACTTGAAGTGGATAAACTGCGTTTTGCGCCGTGCCTCCCTCCTGATTGGGAGGGTTTCACGATGCACTACCGCTATCGGGAAACGGTCTACCACATCGCGGTCCTGCAAACGCCCGCCGGGAATGGTGAGATGCGCGTAACCGTGGACGGCATCGAGCAACACGATAAGACCATCCCTCTTGTTGACGACCATAAGGAGCACTGGGTCGAGGTGAGGAGTCCTGCTGCAGGCGGTTGAAAATCATCAGCTTGATTCATGAACTCGACGTGATAGAACGCATCCTCCGCCATCTCGGGTTGTGGAAGCAGCACCCGGAGCCTCATGAGAGAAAAACGAAAGCGCCTGCGCATGGGCCAGTTGTTGCAGAGGATTTCGACGGTGGCTGGCCCGGGTACGGGAAGCCCGTCATCATCTATCGCTAAACTTCGACGCTGGAGACAGTCCCTACCGGCCACCATAGGAGCAGCTTGCCCTCAAATCCGGGAAACACCCTCTTGCAGAACCTTCGCAAACAAGACAACCTGCCTGAAGACCAATTTGCGCCGAGCCGTCGATGAGCAGGAACGAGAAAGAATACAGGAGCTCTGATGGCACAGCTCCTGTCAGAGGCCTCTCTGGAAATTGTACTCGCCAATCAGAAGGCATCCGAGCAATCCGTGAGATCATGCTTGCGGCTGAGATTCTAATCAACTCAAGAACGAGGTTATGAGTTTCTTCAATTCCTCGTGATGAATTTCATGGGAACTATCCCTTTTGGTTGTTTGATTTTGCGCAGGAGAGATAAAATCCGATTCAAGATGATGAGCAATCAGATCGCCGGGCCTGCTAAAACCTGTCAGGGTTCAATCTTCCGTGTGCGCATTCCAAGTGGGTCTATTTCAGCATCACATTAGAACGATGCCACTTAAGCGCCTCTAAGTGTGGACGCAAAATACCATTTTGGGGTAATATTATTTTTCGGTCATCCAAACTCATGAGCTCGAAATTCTTCGTATCTGCTTGCCTTGCTCTTGAACTCAAAAGGATCCTGTAATCATCATCAAGAGAAAAGATACCTACATCAAAAGCCCAATGGTGTGTACGGCACAAGGCCAGACCGTTGCGGGGATCATCCGTTCCTTTCTTGCGCTTTGGCACGATATGTGCGGCAGTAGCCTCAATCAAATTTGCCAAATGAAACTTCGTTTCACATACGGCACAAGAAAAGGCATTAACCCGGGCCAACTTTGAAGCCAGCACCATCCGAGCGGAGATAGAAGTAGCACTTGACGCGGCGCGGACCTTGGCGCAAGCGCTCTCCATTACCCAGGTGGAAGG
>JADGQM010000124.1 GCA_017881795.1 Syntrophobacteraceae bacterium | reverse complement strand
TGCGGACGGCCTTCACGGCTCTTCTGGCCGCATCCGGGTTCTGCTCAGCAAGGAAACGGTAGAGGCGTTGAACATCCTGCAGCGCAGAGAGCGACCAAATCAAATGTGGCATTCAGGTATATCCACGTCTTTCCCAGCTTCCAACTCGGCAAGCCAATCATCGGCTTCTTCAAACGTCACATGCAAGCCTGATGATTGGTACTCATTCCATGCCTTGATGCCGTCGCGCCGGAAAGCTTCCCGCTTCTCCTCGCGGTCAACGTATTGCCGGATAGCCTCCAGAATCATCCAATGGGGGGTCCTGTGGCGAGCATCTGCAATGCGCTTCAAGCGCTCCTTGGTGGTTTGGTCAATTTTGATTGTCGTAGGACGAATGACAGGTGCAGTCATAGGTTATCCCTTTCGTAATACCAGGTATCACCTTATAAGGAATTCGGCAACAGAAAATCTTCTCCACGCCAGCTTAAAATTACGCCAGGAGGGGTCGGCTTTGCCGGGGGGGCGAACATGGGGCTGGGACTACGAGCGACGATCGGCGATGCCAACTCCGGAATCAATTCATCCTCATCCTTGGCTTTGAGTCGCTTCTCCATGGCGTAATCCCAACATTCACACTACCGACCCCCACGTGGAGACAAGAGTTCAAGATAGCACATATTTTCGATCTGTGAGGTTAGTGTTTAAGTTGAAGAGCGATCCCAGATCCTGACTCTGTCCGTGTTTTTTCGTTGACCTTAAACGTTCAATTTCTACATGAAAAATGCCCGTTTAAGGTCCATATCAGCCATCCTTTTTCAGATTGTCATGACATCTTAAACAGATAGCTTGGCCCCTCCCCCCTGCCTCCCCTGCCCCCTGCAGCTGAGCGAGCATCTTTTGATGGCTTGGGTTCGTTGGAGTCGAGAATCGACCGAATTTGCGAAATGCATTTTGATGATTAATGTCATGTATGCGAGTAACCCTGAAAGGGGGTGTTGTTCATGTTCAAGACTGATCCATTAATCTGGGCTAGAGACGATGAGGGAACAAGACATCTCTGTCCTTTTGAGTCACTGAGCGATCCCAATATTGTTAGGGACAGAGAGAAGGATGGCTGCATCTGGGACGATACCAGTCTGCAATCACGGAGGTCAGTACCCTCCAATGAGGATAGCGGAAGACTTAAGTTCCCCCACTCAGCGAGTCTAAATTAGGTGCTGGTTTAGAAAATACGATATCACTGCGAAGCGATGTAGTTTGCTCGCGAGCAGCGACGAGAAACTCAGCCGGGTCCTAAGGACCCGGCTTTTTTTTCCCAATACACGGTACCTCGCTTAAAGACAGAATATGCGGATGCCTGATCACTCTTCCCAGTCAAGCAGTTTGCCACTGAGCGTTGGGGGTATCGGAAAAGTTCCTGGAACGGTCTGCCCCGCGAAGGAGCGGCGGCCGGAAAAACGCTGCAAAAGTTGGATTCCCGCCTCCGCGGATTAGCACCTTGAGGCAACCTGATATTCTGTGTCAGTTGCTGCTCTCTTGGAGCACCACCTCCCTTAAGTCTTCCGGTATCTTTGTGGGTTGTAACTGCGGGGTGCCCGCCCAGCTCATAATCAGCTCGCGATAAAAGCTCTCCACCTGGATGTTCATTTGGAGCTTCATCCCGGCGCGAAGCCGTGTGACGCCGAACCATTCAGCGGGGAAAAAGGCTTCGAGGACCATATGCGGCAGGGATTTCTCGATGCGCTGCAGTCTTCCTTCTCCCGGAAGTCGTTCCGCCGGCCGTCCCTTAGCATAGCGATACAGGTAGGGTTTCACTTCAAAGCCGTCAGGGAAGGCGGCATTGGGCTGAGGGATAAGGTGAATACCATAGTGCTTCACTTTTCCCGAAAACCCGGCCCGCAACTGGACTTGAAACGTCTCGGAGAGCGGAAATTCGCCCCGATAGGCCAGAAACTCGGGGTCCACGAAAGTATTGGCCAGAGTCGCCAGATACAGGCCTTCCGGCGCCCATGCCAGGTGGACATCACCAAACGGCACATAGGGCTGCGGCGTGTGAAAATCGAGCAGCCGCGTTCGTTCTTTATCCCAGTCCATAAGCGATTGGTCGGTTACCGTGATTGGCCTGATTGCTCGGATCACCGGATAGGGTGGATGGTGTTGAGAGTTGATGGTTGATGGTTGATGGTTGATTGGGGGGTGCTGGCTGCTGAGTCCCGGCGGCTCCGTTCGATGGTTGAGGACAACGGCGCCGGATGCGGGCTTTGCCGGCACGGTTTCGGCCGGCGCGTTGGCCGGTTTTTCCGTCAGTATTTGGAGGGGACTTTCGCCGCCAGCAAGTTTGCCACTCTCCCGATGGACCTCGTCAAGTTTGGGGTTCCATTGGCGGAATACCTCAGTAACCTCTTCATAGGGTCGGTTGGAAAGATCGATGAGCCCCATGTTGTAGTCCTCACCGTCTTCACGACCTCCCAGGGGTTCATCGCAGTACTGAAACCAGTGTGTGCCCACCACATTAGGAAAACGGGCAAAATTGCGAAGCGCGTTCATGACGCCATAGGCGCGTTCGGCCTGCGTCTTGACGGTCATGAGGTGGCCCGGCTTGGGGTACTTATTGCGGGCCGTCTCGTTATGATTGCCGCTGCGATTCTCCTCCGCGGCGAAGAAGAATTCCGTAACCAGAACGGGCTTTTTGCTCAGGCGGTGGAGGCCTTCGAAGTAATACGGCGCGACCCAACCGTCCGGGACGTCCACATTATAATTGGTGGAAATGACGTCGACATAATCATCCATGGCGAGCACGGCGTCCTGGTGATAGTAGAGCGGCAAGCGGTCCCCCAGAACGAGAGCGCCCGGATGGGCTCGTCTGAGTGCATCCGCCATCAGTTTGTAGTAGTGCCGGCAGTAGAGGTGCATGAAGCGATTGACCAGATGGATGCCGTAGCCGCCGGGGCGGAGTTTCATTTTGGAACCGGCCCGCTTGAGGTCTTCAAAGCTCGAATTTGAGTCAGCGGGAACCCAATCCCTCAACAGTCTGTCCCAGCGACCTTCGTAATGGTCATAAAGCACCTGCCAAAGCGCGCGTTTGGTATGGTTTTCCCAGCCCTTGCCGAGATACCAGACAAACAACGCCGAATTCCACCAGCCGACCTCATTGTCACTGAAATAGCCCATGAGCTTGGGATCATTGCGATAGGGAGCGGTCAACTTCTCAGCCCATTCGAGAGTGGTCTGTTCCTGTTCCGGAGCAAAGGGATCGAACCAGTGGAATTTGGAGTTGCGTCCCAGTTCGAGGTCGACCGTGAGAGCAAGATTGAATTCGGGCGAAGGATCAGACCAACCCCCACGGGTGTTGAAGCCCCATTCCAGGAGTTGCGTTCCGGCTGCCCGGCGCCAGGCTTCGATGGAAGGGAAGAAGTTGCCCCAGTAGAAGGCATGCTTTTCCTTGCTCTTGGGGCTTTCTTTTCCGCTGTCGAGGAAATTGACTCCTTTTGAATAGAAAAACTGCCCAGCCGGTGCAACCAGCCAGTGAACTCCGTCCTTTTCAACGGTGCGCCATCCGGAAGGTTCTGGAGGGGTGAGCTCTGTTGAGGTGTCTCTCAGGTCAACGCGTTGGGTCTTGAATTCTGAGTCTTGAGAAACAGTGGTGGAGGCAGGATCATTTGCCCTGCTGCTCACCGCGAACATCAGCAGGACTAATAGGCAGGAAAAAACACGAGCCATGAGCAAATTTTTCCGGCCGATCTGGCTAGCTGTTGGGCTGTTTGAAGAACAAGGCGTATTCCTGAGGGATGGCCAAGACTTGCGCGGGGTCCAAGATCCCGAATACTTCCCGGGGGTTAAGGAAAATCTTGAAGAAACCACCGAGCATTTGCTGCTGCGATTGATGAGCCAGCAGAGCGCGTTCCTTTACCTCCAGGTCTTCATCACTCAGGGGCAATTCGAGCCATTCTGTGGATGAAAGAGTATCGCGGCCGGTTGGCGACATGAATAGGCCTGATTTACGAGCTTCCTTGGTCCACTCGGGTGACGTTGGATAGTCTTTGAAATGGACGAGGTATGTTAGAATCTGAGTATTCTTAAAAGAAATGTCACCTTCCTGATTTAGCTTCCGTAAAGCTTCCAAGACAAACAACCCGGTTGCACAGTGGTCTGGATGATAGTCCCTCGGGTCGGGCAGAACGATCCAGTCGGGAGAGAACTCTGTCAGAATCTTGACAATCTCCTCTTTGAGATTGACCCCGGCATAGACTGCCCAGCGGTTGTAACTTTCCTTGTACCCCGCGCGACTGAAGCGCGTGTAGGGCGAAGTGTATGGCGTCAGTGTCGAATAATGCTCGTTCAGAAGGTCATCGATGCCGTCATCAGGAAATCCCAGCGAGATCGCATCTTCGGACGGCACCCCCAACTCACACAGGGCTTGCAGTGCTTCATCATAACGGTGCTTTCCGTATTCGATGAACTCATGGGAGAATCGGGCCGGGTGGCCAAGCTGCCGTCTCACTGCCTCGGGGTAACCATCCCCATTGGTCACGAACACCACGCGCACTTCGCCTCCGTTACTCACCACGCGATGTATCAATCCGCCCGCAGCAAGGGATTCGTCATCGGGATGGGGGGAGAAGACGATTACACGAAGGCCTTTTGTTACATACAGTTCATCGTCGGAGGTGGGCACATACGAGCCCGCCCCGCTGACAAAAGGACGGATCAGGTTTGACAGAATTTCCGAAAGATCGTTGCTTCCAAGTTCGACGAGGTCGCATAAGAGGCAAGGGCCTGCCTCTCCTTCCTCAGCAAAAATCTCTTCACTGCAGTGAGAGGGTGAACGTGCAGACATCACTAAAAACAATGTCAAAAATACCATGAAAAGCCTGGGCCACATTCTCGAACATCCTCCTGCCGGGAAAAGTATCTCACCACAAAGGCCGCGGAATACTACCATGACTTCAGAAGTAAACATAGGGCAAATTATGTACCCTGGGAAAGACAAGATCATGGCCAAAAGGTGCTGGAGAACTTATTCCTGGGTGCTGAACTGGGAGCGATAGAGTGCCTCGAACGGGCCGCCTCGCCGGATCAATTGCTCAAAAGTCCCGCGCTCGACAATTCCACCCGAACGCAGCACCAGGATCAAGTCAGCCTGGCGCACCGTCGACAGCCGGTGAGCGATGATGAACGTAGTCCGGCCGGCGGTCAGGCGATTCAACCCTTCCATGATCAGGGCCTCGGTTTCCGCGTCCACCGAGGACGTGGGTTCGTCCAGGATCAAAATCGGAGCGTCCCGAAGGATTGCTCGCGCAATGGTAATGCGCTGCCTTTCTCCCTCGGAAAGCGTGGCGCCCTGTTCGCCGACGACGGTGTCATAGTCATAGGGAAGACGCACGATCGAGTCGTGAATGCGTGCCAGACGCGCAGCCTCAACGACTTCCTCAAGCGTGGCGTCAGGGCGGCCGTAGGCAATATTGTCCCGAACACTGATCGGGAAGACCAGAGGCGGTTGGAGCACCATGGCAATCTGAAGGCGCAGGGACTTCAGCTGAAATTCTCGGACGTCAACCCCATCGATCAGGATGCGTCCCGATTGAGGGTCGTAAAAACGGGGGAGGAGGCCGAGCATGGTAGATTTGCCCACGCCGGTGGGACCAACAATGGCCACCTTTTGCCCACGGGGAACATAAAGGTCGATTTTCTCGAGCACCGGCTGGCTCGCCACATAATGGAACGATACGCCTTCCCAGGAGATCTCACCCTTTGCCCCGGTCGCGGGAAACTCACGGCTGCCTTCTTTGATATCCCGCTCTACATCAAGGATCTCAAAAACCCGCTGCACACCGACCTTCGCACCCTGGATCAATCCCCAGGTTTGGCTGATGGTATTGATGGGACCATATAGAGAGGCGAGATAGGTGGTGAAGACGATGATGTCACCAATGGTCAAAACACCGGAGAGGACATGCTGGGCTCCAACCCACACCACAAGTGCGGTTCCCAGCGCCATTACCGCATTGATCACACCGGAATAGAAGGTCTGCAGGGTGTACAGGCGCAAACTGGCGCCGAGGCTCTCACCACTGGCTTCCATGAATTTCCGGTGCTCCTCCTCTTCCTTGGTGAATGCCTGAATGATGCGCATGGCGGACATGGCTCTTTGCACCACCGAGTAGACTTCGCTCTCCTGCTGACGAGCGAGCGTGGCAGCCAGGGATATCTTCTTGCTCATAAGAGCGATGGCAAGGAAGAGGAACGGGCACACGGCCAAAGCCAGCAGGGTGAGTCGCCAGTCAAGCTTTAACATAACGAAGAACATCCCGCCCAGCAGGACCACGGCGGTAGCGATGGGAAAGACGCCATTCATGGTGAGGCTTTGGATGGAGTAAGTGTCTGCGGTGACGCGATAGAGCAGATCACCGACCTGTCGCCGGCTGTGAAAAGCCAGAGACAGGCGTTGCAGGTGGCTGTAAATGTCACGACGCATATCATTCACCATCATCTGACCAATCTTGATGGTGGTATAATTGTTCAGGAGTGTCAGCCCCCCGAGGAGGAGATAAATCACCACTAATCCAAGGCACGCGAAGAGCAGGATCGTCTGGCTCGGAAGAGCTTCCGCGGCCTTCCAGGGCATGGGTTTGCCGCTAAGAACATGATCGATGATGATCTTTAGAGGCCATGGTTTCAGAAGCTCGAAGCCACTGATGAGAAATACCTGCCCCAAGGCGACCAAAAAGGGGAAGCGATAGGGCCAGAGATATTGAAGAACCTCGCGTCTCATCGTACTAATCTTGCCATGACTTCAGTAAATAGTGATCAATGATCAGTGGTTGTCGAGCAAGCCACCACAGCAATGGGCGCCAGCCTGCATCGTCCCCCCGCGCCGCTTCCGGGAAGATTCTTCGGTGGAGCCGGGAGCCCGGTGATTGGGTGGTCATTCGTGTTCCTCAACCGCCCGGAAGCAACCGTGGGGATATCTAGCTTATTGAGATGAGGTAATCAATTAAAAATTAATGGTTCAGCGCCCATTCCCAGGCGAGTCTTCTCCTGTGAGATAGCCATTGTCAAAGAAGATGGAATGAAATAGATTATGCTCTTAGGTTTTGAGCTTTTCCGGCATTACCTGGTGACCGAGCAAGCAGGAAAAATGACCATTAAATTCGAATGCGAAAGGAGTTTTCATGCATCTTCGTAAACGTTGCACGGTGACTGGTGGAGCTGGATTCCTCGGGTCCCACCTCTGCGAAAGGCTCCTCGAAGAGGGCTATGATGTGCTGTGCATTGACAATCTCTACACGGGAAGCAAGAGCAACATCATCCACCTGTTGGACAACCCGTATTTCGAACTTCACCGTCACGATATCACTTATCCCCTATATGTAGAAGTTGACGAAATCTATAATCTGGCCTGCCCGGCCTCACCCATTCATTATCAGAATGACCCGGTTCAGACGACCAAAGTGAATGTCCACGGCTCCATAAATATGCTTGGACTGGCAAAGCGGCTGAAGGCAAAGATCATGCAGGCTTCGACCTCAGAAGTCTACGGTGACCCGAAAGTCCACCCTCAGACTGAATCCTACTGGGGGCACGTGAATCCCATCGGCCGTCGATCCTGCTACGACGAAGGCAAGCGATGTGCGGAGACCCTGTTCTTTGACTATCACCGCCAGCATGGACTCAAGATCAAGGTTGCACGTATCTTCAACACCTATGGTCCGAGGATGCACCCCAATGACGGGCGGGTCGTATCCAATTTTATTGTGCAGGCCCTGACCGGTCAGCCCATTACAATTTATGGGGATGGCAGTCAAACTCGTTCCTTCTGTTATGTCGATGATCTGGTGGAAGGATTCCTGCGGCTCATGGGGACGGAGGACCCGTTCACCGGCCCGGTGAACCTTGGGAACCCCGGAGAATTCACCATTCTGGAACTGGCTGAGAAGGTATTGAGCATGACGGGATCGCGCTCCGAGATTATCACCATGCCGTTGCCTTCAGACGATCCCATCATGCGTAAGCCGGATATCAGTCTCGCCAAGGAAGTCCTGAAATGGGAACCCAAAGTGCCACTGGATGAGGGTTTGCGCAAGACCGTTGACTACTTTGATGATCTCCTGAGCTCAGGAAAGATGAGTTAAGCGAGTAAAGCCGGGGTGGTTTCTTGTCCGACAATCGTGCCTGCAACGGAGACAGCCGATGATGAGAGACATCGGCTGATTGACTTCGTGAGATCGGGCGCTATAATGCGCCACTGTGCTCGTTGAGTTCGATATTTTGAGTTCCATAGGAAATCGGTCTTTCGCCAAGGAGAGTGCGGTTTCACAGTGGTTCCAAGTACCGCACCAATAAGCTTGAAAAAACAACACCAAAGAAGGAGTAAGAAATGGCGGAAGGTCGAGTGAAGTGGTTTAACGAAGGCAAGGGTTATGGATTTATCGAAGGTGACGACGGACGCGATGTGTTTGTCCACTTTAGCTCGATAGAAGGCACTGGGTTCAAGTCCTTGCTCGAAGGCGAGCGCGTGAGTTTTGTGGAGGGAGAAGGCCAGAAAGGGCCGCAAGCCACTCAGGTGAAAAAGCTCTAGTCAAAGATTAGCCCGAAAGTGCGAAAAGAAATGCCGGCCGGAGCGATAAAACGCTCCGGCTTTTTTGTTTCATGCACACCTTAAAGTCGATCTACCGCCATCCCTCGTTCCCAAGCTCCAGCTTGGGAACGCAGGCACGGAAGCTCCAGCTTCGCGTGCCTCTTGAGTATCAGATGGTATCCTCAAATCCGACGAAGCTTGAGCTTCCAAGCAGGTGGGTTCCCAAGCCAGAGCTTGGGAACCAGCTTTAAGTGAAATTTTGAGACAGTCTCTCAGATCAGGTCATGGTGCGCAAACGCAGGAAGTGCTCCGGGATTTCCTCGAGAAAGCGGCTCGGCGCCGTCATTTCGCCCCTGCGGTTCTGCGCCAGGGTTAGATGAAGGTGATCGGACGCTCTGGTCATGGCCACATACATGAGCCTTCGTTCCTCTTCGACGCCCTCATCGTAATCATCCTCATTGTCATCCCCCTCATCCGTTTCCGGCTTAATGGACCTGCTGTGGGGAAGAACGCCCTCTTCCAGAGCCACAATAAAGACCACCTTGAATTCCAGGCCCTTGGCGGCATGGATGGTGGAAAGCCTGACCCCCGACCTGGTGTCTGAAACGTCCTGGTCCTCTCTTAAAAGGGCCGCATCCTCCAGGTATTCAACGATCGAATCCTTTCTGGAAGCATCAAAAATCATCTGCTTAATGTTTTCGAAACGACTCTCGAAATCTTCGCTATTCTCGGCGATCGCCATCAGGTGTTCATCATAGTGCATCTCGTGGAAAACTCTGTCGATCGCGACCTCGGGTTTTTCGGATTTCAGTGTTTCCAGAAACCGCAGGAGCCTCTCCAGGGCCGCCGTGGTCTTTGGAGGCAGAACCCGATTCTGAGTACATTTTCCGCAGGCTTCCTGCAGCGACATTTCCCTTTCTTTGCAGAGGAGCATCTTTTTCAATGCGGCGGGCCCTATCCCGCGCTTGGGGACGTTGAGGATGCGCTCGAAAGCGATTTCATCCCTCGGGTTGACGGCGCTTGACAGGTAGGCGTGGATATCCTGGATTTCCCTTCGCTTGAAAAACTCCTGGGCTCCGGACATGCTGTAGGGGACTTTGGCAGAGCGCAGGGCCCGTTCAAAGGGAAGGGAGGTGAACTTCGTCCGGTAAAGGATGGCGATTTCCTCCAGAGGAATTTCCTCGTAACTTGCATATTCCCAACACTTTCCGGTCACCCACTGGGCTTCCGCCTCGTCATCAGGAAAGTCACTGACCTGAATGAGCTCCCCCTCGCGACTGCTGAAGCAGGTCTTTTCCATCCTTTGGGTATTGTTCGCGATAAGCGTATCGGATGCCGCCACGATCTGAGCCGTCGAGCGGTAGTTTTCTTCAAGTTTGAACACCTTGGCCTGGTGGTATTTCTGGGGGAAATTAATGAAGTGAAGCGGCTCTGCTCCGCGAAACTTGTAGATGCTCTGATAGTCGTCGCCGACAACGGTCAGATTGCCATCCCGAAGAAGGAGGTCCACGATCTCGTTCTGAATGTTGTTGGTGTCCTGAAATTCGTCGATCAGGATGTAATCGAAGTTCTGCTGATATCTTTTCCTGATCTCTGGAAACTTATTCAAGATGTCGCGGGTGAGCAGCAGGATGTCATCGAAATCGACCGCATTACTTCTTTCAAGCATTTCATTGTAGAGGGTATAGAGCTCCCGTTTTCGCGGCAATTTTCCATACCGGATCACGTAGTTGTGGGGGTCCCCGGAGTTCTTGGCATGGGAGATCATGCTCACCGCAGCGTAGAGGAACTTCTTGTCCAGGTTAAATTCCGCAAGCACCTTCTTGAGGTGCGTTCGCTGCTGGGAATCGTCGTGGATGGAGACGGGTTTCCGGTAGCCAAGAAGCTCACAGTGCTCCTTCAGAATCCTGAAACACGCACTGTGAAAGGTGCGCACCCAAGGGAAATCAGCAACTGGGCGTCCGGTGATCCGCTCCAGCCTCCCTTTCATTTCCGCGGCGGCCTTGTTGGTGAAGGTGATGGCAAGGATCTTGTCCGGTGGAAAGTCGAGCTCGTTGACGAGATAGGCAATCTTGTGAGTGAGAGTTCTGGTCTTGCCACTACCGGCGCCGGCAGTCACGATCGTGGGACCGGAGGTGCACCGAACGGCAGCCTCCTGAACTTCGGATAGATTTTGGCGCGACATTGTCAATGGGTCCTCCGCCTTCACTCTAAGATTTCATTCAAGAATTCATCTATAACATATTCCCTCTGCATCGCGCGTAACTTCTCCATAAACATGAGACAATCCGTCACCCCCGCATGCTTCCAGCGGGGGTCCAGGGACCAGAGACACCCTGGATTCCCGCTAAAAAACATGCGGGAATGACGCCCCAGGGCTTTCATAGTTCGTTGTGACCCTGGGGTTATTGAGAAGTTACCCCGCCTTGACCGCGGAATCGTAAAGTTGCTTCCCCTGTGAAAGCATTGGATTTATATTGGACTCATCCTTTGTGGGTGGGAAAAAATGTGAACCAGGTTTCATCTGTTTTGCTAGTGGGGATTATGCAAGGAATTGTCGTAACCGGATCAAGCGGATTGG
>JADGQM010000434.1 GCA_017881795.1 Syntrophobacteraceae bacterium | reverse complement strand
TTCTTCATGGACATGCGCACTTATGGGAAGGATTTCGAACGGTATTACAATCGCGCCAAGGATGAAATCGGAGTGCGTTTTATTCGTTCCAGAATCCACAGCGTGGAGCCTGCCGGACCGGGATCCGACGACCTCATGCTGGCTTATGCTGACGAGAGCGGAGTGATTCAGAGTGAGGTCTTCGATCTCGTTGTGCTTTCGATCGGCCTGGAGATTTCCAACGACCTCAAGGAACTGGCGGAAAAGCTTCAGGTCAAGCTGGATGAAAGCGGGTTTGCCGCGACCGGTGATTTTTCCCCAGTGGCGACTTCGCGGCCGGGCGTTTTTGCCTGTGGCGCCTTCCCCGGCCCTAAAGACATTCCCTATTCGGTGATGGAAGCATCGGCCGCTGCCGCGGCTTCCGCAGCGTTGCTGTGCAAATCCCGCAACACCCTCACCCACGAAAAGACCTATCCGCCGGAAGAACCGGTCACGGATGCGGAACCCCGAGTCGGCGTCTTTGTCTGCCACTGCGGCATCAACATCGGCAGCGTGGTCGACGTGCCCGGCGTCCGCGACTACGCCAAGACTTTGCCTCATGTCGTCTTCGTCGCGGACAATCTTTTCACGTGCAGTCAGGACACCCAAAAGGTGATCCGGGAGGCGATTGCGGAACATCGGCTTAACCGCGTGGTGGTGGCAGCCTGCACGCCGCGCACCCATGAACCGCTGTTCCAGGAAACGATCCGGGAAGCAGGCCTCAATCGCTATCTCTTCGAATTGGCCAACATCCGCGACCAGGATTCCTGGGTGCACCAGGCAGAACCCGAGAAGGCGACGGAAAAAGCCAAAGATTTGGTGCGCATGGCGGTTGCCAAGGTGACGCTGCTCGAACCTATCGAAGACCTGCGGGTGCCGTTGAATCAGTCTGCGCTGGTTGTGGGAGGCGGAGTGGCCGGAATGAATGCGGCTCTTAGCCTGGCCGATCAAGGCTTCATGAGCTATCTGATCGAGGCGGAGGCAGAATTGGGAGGCCACGCCCTCAAAGTCAAGCACACCTGGAAAGGCGACGCCATCGGGCCCTATATCGAAGAACTCCGCGACCGCGTGATGCAGCACCACAATATCGAGGTTCTCACCGGGACCAGGATCAAGAATCTGCAAGGTTTTGTGGGTCAGTTCACAACCACTGTCGAGGCCAATGGCGCCGCGCGTGATCTGGAACATGGGGTGGCAATCCTTGCAACGGGTGCGCATTCCTTGAAACCGGAGCTGTATCTTTATGGTCAGAGTGAGCGCGTGACGCGCTGGCATGAACTCGAAGACCTTTTCGAGAAGCAGCCCGAGCGTCTCCAGGAGGCACAGGCGATTGCCTTCATCCAATGCGTCGGGTCGCGTGAACCCGAGCGTCCTTATTGTTCCAAAATCTGCTGCACCGCTTCGGTTCAGCAGGCAATTGAGTTCAAGACCAGGAATCCCGATGTCGATGTTTACATCTTGTACCGCGATCTCCGCACCTACGGGCTGCGTGAAGAGCTCTACAAGAAGGCCCGCGAACTGGGGGTCCTGTTCATCCGCTTTGCACAAGATGAGAAACCCATGGTTGAAAAGGCATCTCTCGACGGCAGGGAAAAATTGCAGATCACGGTGAAGGATCACGTGCTCGGAAGGCCGATTCAGCTCTATGTGGATTACCTCAATTTGGCTACCGCCATCATTCCCAAAGGACTGGAAGAGCTCTCCAAGTTCTTCAAAGTGCCCTTGAATCAAGATGGGTTTTTCCTGGAAGCCCACATGAAACTGCGTCCGGTTGATTTTGCCACGGACGGCGTATTTGTGTGCGGCCTGGCGCACTATCCCAAACCCCTTGAAGAATCCATTGCCCAGGCTCAGGCCGCGGCGGCGCGAGCGGCAAAGCTGCTGGCCAAACCTTACGTGGAGGTGGCGCCGGTAGTCTCCCTGGTTGATCAGGACCTTTGTATCGGATGTGCTTTATGCGAGGCGTCATGTCCCTTTGGAGCCATCAGGGTCCACAAGGTCATTGGCAAGGGCTTCCGAGCTGAGACCATCGCGGCATCGTGCAAGGGGTGTGGCGTCTGCTCTGCTTCCTGCCCTCAGCAAGCCATTGACATGATGCACTTCCGGGGACGCCAGATTGTTGCCGTAATTCACGCAGGTGGAGCGCGGGGGTAGAGAAGACAGGAGACAGGAGACAGAAGAGGCTCTTGCAGAACTCTCAAATTCCGTCACCCCGGCGAAGGCCGGGGTCCAGAAATTGTTGAAAAACCTGGATTCCGGCTTTTGCCGGAATGACGCCCAGGGACTTTTGCAAGAGGCTCAGAAGATAGAAGGTGGGGGTCAGAAATTGGAGAGGACAGGTTCCTGTTTGAAATTTTTGCTCTCGGTCCCGTCAGCGCGGGGGGTGCCTTCGGTGATAGTCATAAACTTCGAGGAGATTCAGAATGAGCGAGGCGTTTGAGCCTAAAATCCTGGCTTTTTTGTGTAACTGGTGTGCCTACGCCGGGGCGGATCTTGCCGGAGTGTCCCGGTTTCAGTACCCGCCAACCATTCGTGTCATTCGGACAATGTGCTCCGGGCGCGTCGACCCTTTGCACGTCATCGAGGGGCTCAAGAGCGGCTTTGATGGGGTCTTTGTCTTTGGGTGACACATCGGCGACTGCCATTACCTGGAGGGTAATGTCTACACTCAGAAACGGATGGAAGTGGTTGACCAACTCATCAATCTTTCCGGAATCGGGGCCGACCGCGTGAAACTTCGCTGGGTGAGCGCTGCAGAAGGCCAATTGTTCGCCAACCTGGTCAAGGAATTGAGCGAGGTGATGCGAGCCATGGGACCTTTTGATGTGGAGCAATATAAGCTTCCGCTGGCGGCTCTCGCTGGCGCTCTGAATTCGCCGAGGCTGCGCTGGCTTATGGGCATGGAGCGGCAGCTTGTCGAGCACGAAAATGTCTACCACTTCAAAGTTGATGAGGTGAACTACAAACAGCTCCTGAAAGTTGCGACAGAAGAAGAGTATCAGAAAGCCCTTATCCTGGAAGTGCTCAAGGAGGGACCTCTCTCCGTGAGAGAAATTTCCGGGAAGAGCGGGTTGCCGGTGTATACCGTTTCGATCCTCTTGAGCGAAGTTGAAAAAGCCGGCCAGGTGGATTTGCATGGCTATGAGGGAAAAACTCCCAAGTTTGTCAGCCTGGCTGCGTGATAGTGGTTAGTGACCAGTGGTCAGTAGCCAGCAAGCAACACTTGAAAGAAACAACATGTTTTCTTCGTGTGTCTTCGGAGGCCTTCGTGTGCATTCGTGGCTTAAATAGGGTCAAAATGATTGCAGATTGTTCATGGACGGGCCTCAGGAGCCAAACTCCAAAAGCTGAGAGCTAGCAGCTAAGAGTCAAAAACAAGAGCAGGAATATGGTGATGGCAAATTCGG
>JADGQM010000123.1 GCA_017881795.1 Syntrophobacteraceae bacterium | reverse complement strand
AATGACAAATTTTTCGGGTATGCAGAGATATACGGCCCTTAAGGAAGAAATCCTTGCCTGTATTGATCGGATGTCCGGGCTTGAACATCTGGCTGGATTTCCTCTCGATGAGCTTGTCCAAAAGATCCGCACGAACACTCTCAACTTGGTCGTGGTCGGCCAGTTCAAGCGGGGCAAGACCTGCCTCATCAATGCCCTTATGGGAGTCGATCTGCTCCCGACCGGCGTCGTTCCTTTGACCTCCATCGTGACCATTCTGACCTACGGAGAAGCCCTGCAGGTTCAGGTATCCTTTAAGGATGGAAAGGTCACGGCCATCGCCCCCCAAGAGCTCGTCGAATACGTTACGGAACCGGGTAATCCCAAGAATCGGAAAGCAGTCAATGAGGTTTCTGTAAGCTACCCTTCTCCGTATCTCAAAGACGGCGTCCGTCTGGTCGATACGCCTGGCGTGGGTTCTGCCTACATTCACAACACCGATGTCGCTTACCAATACCTGCCCCACTGCGACGCCGCGCTTTTTTTGCTCTCCGTCGAGCAACCGGTCAGCAAGGCGGAGCTTGATTTTTTGAAAGATGTTCGACAGTACGCGGACAAAATATTCTTCCTGCTAAACAAAATCGACTACGTCACCGACCGGGAAATCGAAGAATCCATTGAATTTACGGGAAACACCATCAAGGAAGCGGCAGGGCTTGACGCCAAGGTCTATCCGATTTCAGCCAAAATGGCCCTGGAGGGAAAGCTGGAGGGTTCCGACGAACTCCTCAAGCGTAGCAACCTGCCTGCTTTTTCTGAGATCCTGAACACTTTCCTGGTCGAAGAAAAGGGCAAGATCCTGCTCCTCTCGGTAACCAACAACCTCTTGCGAATCCTCTCCCAGGCTCGCCTTCATCTGGAGCTTGAATGGCAGTCCCTGACATGTCCTCTTGATGAACTCCAGCAAAAATTGCAAGCACTGGAGGAGAAGAAGGAAGAAATCATGATGGAGGAGAGGAGCTTTGAGATCTTGCTGGAAGGCGAGGTGAAGCGACTGATCAAAACTCATCTCGACGACGATCTCGATGCCTTCAAAAAGGAATTCATCCCGCAAATGGAGCGTGGCTTTGATGCCTTCCATCATGACCATCAAGATCTTTCACTCAAGGACTTGAACGATGCCCTCGAGGCCTATGTGCTGAACGAGGTCGAGCCGGCGTTCAACGCCTGGCGGATCAAGGAAGACGATAAGTTGGCCAGGGCCAATCAGGCGATTTGCGACCGTTTTGCCGCGAAGATGAACCGGATTATTGATGCGTTGCTGGAATTTTCGTCACAACTCTTCGCGGTCGCTTTCACGGGGATCGAGGCCGATTCATTATGGACAGGCGAGTCGAGCTTTTCGTACAAACTCAGGGAAGAACCCGTTGGGCTCGATATGCTCACGGATTCTCTGACCCAAGTGTTCCCGAAGTATGTCAGCAGTCGCTTTGAGAAGCTCAAGTCATTCCTCTTCAGGAAGGCCAACAGCATCATCCTCACCAAGCGCAAGCGCCATATGCTGGAAATAATCGAAATGCAGGCCGGCAGGATGAGGCATGATTTCATCGCGAGACTTACTGAAAGCAAGCAGAAGTTTCATCGTGAAATGGTCCGGAAAATGCGGTCGACTCTTGAAGGAATAAGCAGCGCCATGGAACAGGGGATGAAGCAGAGGGCTCGAGGTGAAAAGGAGCTTGCACAGAGGCAGGCGACCCTCTCTCAGGAACTGCCTCAAATGGATGAACTGAGGGACAGACTCTTGAGCATCAAGGACAATATCAAACTCGCATGACCACTCGAGCAATTAATGACGCTTTGTGAACCTTTTCCGCTTGACAAAGGAGATGTGCTAAAGTAGCTTTCCCCGCGTGTGAAAAAGCCATCTCCGAGCTGTCTTGGCATGATCGGTGGTCATGCGAGTACAGCCCTTGAAGGGGATGGTTCTTGCGTAAAGGCTGGCCTTGAGGCCAAAACGGTTCTGCTTCTGATTCGAATTTCTCCGCTCTATCTTCCTCAACTGCGCCTCCGGATGAAAAAAGGGAATCGTTTTTTTGTTGAGTTCGCTTGCCGAGTTTGCCGTAAGGGCGAGGAGGCCAGGCGTCCCTTTGTTATGTTCTACAAAAAGAACCGGTTTTACTAACCAAATTCAGCAACACCCAAGGGAGGTGAAAGGCAACGAGCCGATGATTTTCGATGCGTGATGGAATGGGTCTCATGATCAGAAGTTTCCCGAAACATGAAAAATCGCTCAACTAAGGAGGACTAAATGGTATTGGACAAGATTATTCTTTTCGCCCTTGGATGCGGCGGTCTGGGTGTGGTGTATGCGCTGCTTACCGCAGCATGGGTAACCAAGCAACCTGCAGGATCAGAGAGAATGCAGGAGATCTCCGGCGCCATTGCGGAGGGAGCAACTGCCTTCCTGAATCGCGAATACAAGACGGTGGGAATCGTTATGGTCGTCCTGGCCGCTTTGCTGACCTATCTTGGCAAGTGGACAGCGGTGGGCTTTGTCATTGGTACGGTAGGCTCAGCCGTTGCCGGGTACATTGGGATGATGGTCAGCGTCAAGGCCAACGTTCGCACCACCGAAGCGGCAAAGGACGGGATCCAACCGGCATTGAACGTGGCCTTCAAGGGTGGATCGGTTACCGGCATCATGGTGGTAGGGCTCGGCTTGCTTGCCCTCACCGGGTACTATTCTGTCGTCAGGGCCATAGCGCCGGTTGACGAAGCTTTTCATGCTTTGATCGGATTGGGATTCGGCTGCTCCCTCATGAGCGTCTTTGCTCGTATCGCCGGCGGTATCTACACCAAAGCTGCGGATGTGGGCGCCGACCTGGTGGGCAAAGTTGAAGCCGGCATTCCTGAGGATGACCCCCGCAATGCCGCCGTCATCGCCGATAACGTAGGTGACAATGTCGGCGACTGTGCGGGTATGGCTGCAGACCTTTATGAAACCTATACGGTCACCCTGGTTGCAGCGATGCTGCTGGCAAAGACAATCTACGGGCCGGGCAGCAGGTGGGTTGAGTTCCCCTTGCTGATCGGTGGGATTTCGATTGTGGCATCCATTATCGGGACCTTCTTTGTGCGCCTCGGCAAGAGCCAGTACATCATGGGCGCGCTTTACAAAGGCCTCGCGGTTTCCGGCATCCTTGCGGCCGGAGCCTTTTACGTCGCTTCCGACATGTTCCTCTCCCGCCCGGGAGTCGAACAAATATTCACTCCGATGGGCGTTTTCACCATCGCCGTTATCGGCCTGCTTCTGACCGGTCTGATCGTGATGATCACCGAGTATTTCACCTCCAAGAGCTTCAATCCGGTTAAGAGTATTGCCGCGGCCAGTCAGACCGGGCATGGCACCAATGTCATCGCCGGTCTTGCGGTGAGCATGAGGTCCACCGGCGCCCCGGCGCTCGTTATCTGCGGTGCGATCATGTGGGCCTATTCGCTTGGTGGTGGGTTTGCCGGCAATCCCGGTGGCGGCTTGTTTGCGATTGCTCTTTCCGCGGTGGCGATGCTCTCCATGACCGGTATTGTCGTGGCCATCGACTCCTACGGTCCGATCACCGACAACGCGGGCGGTATTGCCGAGATGGCTGAACTGCCCGAAAGTGTTCGCGCCGTGACCGATCCTCTGGATGCCGTGGGCAACACTACCAAAGCCGTCACCAAGGGCTATGCCATCGGTTCCGCCGCTCTTGCGGCCCTGGTGCTCTTTGCTGAGTTTTCCCGATCGTTTGAAGCGGGGTTGGCGTTTGATCTTTCCAATCCCAAAGTCCTGGTAGGCCTGTTCATCGGCGGTCTTTTGCCTTATTTCTTCGGGTCGCTCCTGATGGAAGCGGTGGGTAAGGCTGCTGGTGGAGTAGTTGAGGAAGTTCGCCGGCAGTTCCGAGAGCTCCCCGGAATCATGGAAGGGACAACTCGGCCGGAATATGGCAAGTGCGTTGACATCGTCACCCAGAGCGCCATCAAGCAAATGATGCTGCCTGCTCTGATTCCGGTGGCGGCGCCGGTGGTCGTTGGCCTGCTGCTAGGCAAGGAAGCCCTGGGCGGCGTGCTGATCGGCAGCATCGTCACGGGCCTCTTCCTGGCCATTGCCATGACCAGTGGCGGCGGCGCCTGGGACAACGCCAAGAAGTTCATCGAAGATGGGATGTACGGCGGCAAGGGCTCCGACGCTCACAAAGCCGCAGTCACCGGTGACACCGTAGGCGATCCCTACAAGGATACCGCCGGTCCGGCCATCAACCCCATGATCAAAGTCGTCAACATCGTGGCACTGCTTATTATTCCGCTCATTAAGTAGTTCCATTCAAACTGTCGCCGGCAGGGAACACTCCCTGTCGGCGAGCCCTCCGGGGAAGCCTCTCGTCTTTCTTAATCCGCCCCAAATTCCTTTCTTTGCTGCAGCTTATGATGTATATACGAGACCACGTTCGTGGGTTAGGGTGAAAACGGTTTATAGACTTACTGAGTGTGGTGGGCTCTATGTTTGATAGCTTATCCGATAGATTCCAAAAGATTTTCAAGAATCTTCGCGGGCAGGGAAAACTGACTGAAGAAAACATTCGGGAGGCCCTCCGCGAGGTCCGTATGGCGCTGCTTGAGGCCGATGTCCACTACAAGGTCGCCAAGGACTTTGTCTCCGGGATTGCCTCGCGGGTAGTGGGCCAGGAGGTCATGGACAGCCTTACCCCCGGCCAGCAGGTGATCAAAATTGTCAATGAAGCTCTCACTGAGCTCATGGGCGGGACCGCCGAACCTCTGAAGCTTCTGGGACGGCCACCGGTTTCGATCATGTTGGTGGGACTGCAAGGGTCAGGTAAGACGACCTCGGCCGCGAAGCTTGCGCGTAAGCTCGTCGAGGAGAAACGCAAACCCTGTCTCGTTCCTGCAGATGTATATCGTCCGGCCGCCATCGACCAACTGACGATTCTCGGGAATCAACTGAACCTGCCGGTTTATCCTGCCACGACCACGCAGCGTCCCGAGGAAATTGTGAGGGAAGCCGTGCCGTTCGCCAGGGAGCACAATTGTGACACGCTGCTGGTGGACACTGCCGGGCGGCTCCATATCGATTCGGAGCTCATGGCCGAGCTGACCCGCCTGAAGGAGATTCTGCAACCGGTTGAGATCTTGCTCGTCGCTGATTCAATGACTGGCCAGGATGCGGTAAAAATTGCCGCATCCTTCCATGAGACTCTTGGCATCACCGGTGTCATCCTCACCAAACTCGATGGTGATGCTCGCGGTGGCGCCGCCCTTTCCATTCGAGCCGTAACGCATTGTCCCATCAAATTGATCGGGGTCGGCGAAAAATTGGATGCTCTGGAGGTTTTCCATCCTGAGCGGATGAGCTCGCGCATTTTGGGCATGGGTGACGTCCTTTCACTGATAGAAAAGGCCCAGGAAGCTTTCGATGAGAATCAAGCCGAGGACATGGCCAGGAAGTTTCGGGACGATTCCTTCAGCCTGGAAGATTTTCGGAATCAGCTGCGACAAATCAAAAAACTGGGGTCGCTCGAGCAAATCCTCAGCATGCTTCCGGGTATGGGTATGCTCAAAGATCTCAAGAAAATGCAGGTCGACGAGAAAGAATTTGTCCGGATGGAAGCGATCATCAACTCCATGACGAAAGAGGAGCGCCGCAACGTTGCCATCATCAACGCCAGTCGACGGCGGCGCATCGCCAACGGCAGCGGGACCGCGGTTCATGACGTGAATCGCCTGCTCAAAAGCTATGATGAGGCGTGCCGGATGATGCGCCAGGTCGTCGGTGGCGGAGGGGGAAGCAAGAAGAAGAAAGGCAAGACCCGTCGAAAGCGAGCATTTTTTCCTTTTTAATTTCTAGCTAATAGAGTATATAAAAAATTTTGCAGCATCGCGCCCGCATTCCCTGTAAGGAAAATGTCGGGCCTAAGAGGCCATCTTTTTTCAACCTTGACTCCCACAACACGAGTGGAGGTTTTTTGACGAGGAGGTAAAATCCAGATTATGTCCGTGCGCATTCGTTTGGCTCGTGGCGGAAGGAAAAAGAAGCCCTTCTATCATATTGTCGTAGCTTCTTCCGAGGCCCCACGCGATGGTCGCTTTATTGAAAGATTAGGAACCTACAATCCATTACAGGAACCGGCCCACTTCAAGATCAACCCGGCGAGACTTCAGTACTGGCTGCAGGAGGGTGCGAAACCCACAGATACAGTGCGTAGCTTGATTCGCAAGCATACCGTTCGTGATGTTGCTCAGTCCTCATAGGTAGAGGCATTTGCGGCGCAGGAGGTGCGGAGATGACAATGTTGAAAGAATTGATCGAGTTTATGGCACGGGCTTTGGTGGATAATCCTGAGAAGGTGCAAGTCTCGGAAATAGAAGGTGAACAGACTTCGGTTCTCGAGCTGAGAGTCGCCAAAGAGGATTTGGGCAAAGTCATCGGTAAGCAGGGCCGCACTGCGCGTGCAATGCGAACGATTTTGAGCGCCGCTTCAACGAAGATACGGAAACGGGCTGTTCTGGAAATCATAGAGTAAGTGGATGAACGGACCTCGCCTGGTTCCTGTGGGCAAGATCGTGAGGACCCATGGGCTCCGAGGCGCCCTCAAGATTTTTCCTTATGGAGAAACCCTGGGCCTGCAAAAACCAGGGGCGAAGTTTCATCTCTACTCGTCTCCCGGTAACAAAGAGCTCGTCCTGACCCTGGTGAGTTTGCGGCCTCAGGGAAGGCACTGTGTCGCCCAATTTGCCGAGGTTCAGGACATCGACGCGGCTCAGAGGGTCGTTGAGCGGGAGATTTTGGTTCCTGAAGAGTGCCTGGCTCCTACCGGGGAAGGAGAATATTACCACTACCAACTCATTGGCCTGCGCGTCGAGACTGCCGCAGGGAAGGACATGGGGGTCCTTCGCGGCATCATCGAGACCGGCGGCCATGACGTTTATGTGGTCGGCCATAGCACCACAGAAATATTGATTCCGGCGATCGCTGAGGTCATCCTCGAGGTTGATCTTCAGGGAGGAAGAATAATCATCGAACCGCCGGAAGGTTTGTGTGATGATCTTTGAAATCTTGACCCTGTTCCCCGGCATGTTCGTCTCTCCTCTGAAAGAAAGCATCCTGGGTAAAGCTCAGGAGCGGGGCTTGATTCATGTTCGGGTCCACAATATCCGGGACTATGCCACCGATAAACATCAGATCACTGACGATCGCCCTTTTGGCGGCGGCGAAGGCATGGTCATGAAGCCTGAGCCGATCGTGAGTCTTCTGGACGCTCTCAGGACAGAAGAACCGCAACCCTGGATTGTTTTACTCAGCCCCCAGGGTCGCAGTTTCCAGCAGGAATGTGCCTGGAGGTGGAGCGCGTTGCCCCGCCTGGCCTTGATTTGCGGGCGCTACGAAGGGGTGGACGAACGTGTTGCCGAATTCTTCAGTGATGAGCAGGTTTCCTTGGGGGATTACGTTTTAACAGGGGGTGAATTGGCGGCCATGGTGGTAGTGGATGCCGTAACCCGGCTGCTTCCCGGGGTCCTGGGGAACGCCTCTTCGGCTGAAGTCGAATCATTTGCCGAACCCGTGCTGGAATTTCCCCAGTACACGCGCCCGCGAGAATTCCGCGGTCACCCGGTGCCGGAGATGCTGCTGTCGGGCGACCATGAAGCGATTCGACGATGGCGCAGAGGCCAGGCGCTGTTGCGGACGAAGTTGCGTCGTCCCGATCTCTTTGCCCGTCTGGAACTGACGCCCCCGGACTTGAAACTGCTTCACCAGGCGGAGGAGGCATGCGCTCGAGGGCCGTGTTCAGAAACCTTGGGGGGTAGCCGCGACTGTTGACGAAAATGGTTCCGCTTTATGTGGCGCTGGTGCACTACCCCGTCCTGAATCGCAAGGGTGAGACCATTGCTTCGGCCATCACCAACCTGGATCTTCACGACATGGCGCGCACCGTCCGCACCTATGCGATCCCGGCATGCTACATCGTAACGCCCTTGCAGGACCAGCAGGCCCTGATCAAACGCCTGCTTGACCATTGGTGTAAAGGGATTGGCAAGGAATTGCACCCCGACCGTGATGAAGCTTTGAAGCGGCTTAAGATTGTAGATGATCTTGCTGCCGCAAGAGATGATATTCGTGCAGCATGGGGAGAAACACCTCTGGTCTGGGCCACTACGGCGAAGGAGCAGTCAGGGGCTCTGACCCATCGGCAGGCCAGGCACCGATTGGCGAACGCGCGTCACCCGTATCTCCTGCTCTTTGGTACGGGCTGGGGTTTGGCGCCCGAGGCCATCGGGGAAGCGGATGGAGTACTCAAAGCGATCCAGGGTAGAGATGGATACAACCACTTATCAGTGCGATGTGCAGCAGCTATTCTGATCGATCGCCTTCTTCATACGGACAGATAGATAACTTTGAGCAGAAGCCGTGAGGTAGGGCTCTCATGGCTGGGAATGGAGGATGAAAAATGGGGATGACGGTTGCGGAAAGCATCCAGCGGGAATACATGCGGATGGACATCCCGGCCTTTCGAAGCGGCGACACCGTAAAGGTGCACGTTAAGATTCGTGAAGGCGAGAAGGAACGGGTTCAGGTATTTGAAGGAGTCGTGATTCGCTATCACAAGGCATTGCTCTCGGCTACTTTCACGGTGCGCAAGGTGTCCTACGGGGTCGGAGTGGAGCGGATTTTCCCGTTGCATTCGCCCCAGATCGACAAAGTCGAAGTGTTGCGCCGTGGGCGTGTGCGTCGCTCCAGGTTGTACTATCTCCGCCAACGCCTTGGCAAGGCTGCCCGTATTAAAGAGAAGCGGTAGTGCGCCAACAATCGATGGTTACCTCGGCGGCGGATCCTTTGCTCTTCGAAAAAGAGGCTTACCGCCGAGGTTGTCAACTGGTTTCGGGGATCGACGAAGTAGGACGCGGCCCCTTGGCCGGGCCGGTGGTTGCTGCCGCTGTCATTCTGCCTCGCCATTTAGAACTACCGGGAGTCAGGGATTCAAAGCTCCTCTCCCCCGCCCAGAGGGAGATCTCCTGCCAGGAAATACTCTCCTGCGCAACGGCCGTGGGGATCGGCTGTATAGAACCGGCTGAGATCGACCGGGTTAACATCCTGCAAGCGACCTTCAAGGCCATGATCCTGGCCGTAGAAAGCCTTCCCAGCCGGCCGGATTTTCTCTTGATCGACGGCCCTTACAAGCTCCCCCTGGCCATTCCCCAAAAAGGCATTCCCCGGGGAGACCAGCGCAGTCTTTCCATTGCCGCCGCCTCAATTGTAGCCAAGGTGCATCGCGATCGCCTGATGAGCCAATATCATGAGCTTTATCCTGCTTACGGCTTTGCTCAGAACAAAGGCTACGGCACCGCCCAGCACCTTGAGGCGCTGCGATGCCATGGTCCGTGCCACCTGCATCGCCTGAGCTTTCGCGGGGTGGCTAGTGGCTAGTGACTAGTGGTCACCAAGCAAGCTGCATGGGCTATTGGCCACTATATGGCGTCTAGTCACTGGCCACTAATCACTATTCACTGCTTCCGAAGGAACGCTGATGCTGAATCGCAAAGAAAAGGGCAAGCTGGGCGAGGATGTTGCCTTTGAATTTTTGAAACAGCATGGGCTGCAAGTATTGGCTCAGAATGTCCGCTGCCCTCTTGGAGAAATCGATCTGGTCGGCAGAGATGGTAAGACCCTGGTCTTCGTTGAGGTGAAGTCGCGTTTTGCCAAGGGCTATGGCGCTCCCCAGGAACTGGTTTCGCGCACCAAACAAAGACGCCTGACACGGTTGGCGCGGTGGTATTTGAAACAGCATCGGCTGGAAAACCAGCCCGCCCGTTTCGATGTGGTCGCCATAAGCTGGCAGGAGGCCAGGCCCGAGATTACCTGGATACCGAATGCCTTCGATGCCTGTGACTGAACCGGATGTGCCGGCGGCGCCCGGCGCCCTTTTTGTCGTCGCCACTCCCATAGGGAATCTGGCTGACATCACGCTGAGGGCCCTCGACGTTTTACGTTGTGTGCACCTGATCGCTGCCGAAGATACCCGCCACACCAGAAAACTGCTCAGCTTCTACGACATCCACAAACCGCTGATCAGTTATCACAGCCATAATATTCGCGAGCGTGGGCAGGAGTTGCTCGCAAGAATCACCGCGGGAGCATCGGTCGCGCTCGTCACTGACGCAGGCACTCCCGGTATTTCCGATCCCGGGGCGTTGCTCGTCCAGCAGGCAGTGGAACGCTGCCTGCCAGTGACCGTAATCCCGGGCCCTACGGCTCTGATAGCCGCGTTGGTTGCCTCCGGACTGCCAACCCATCCCTTTGCATTTCTGGGTTTTCCACCAGCCAGAGGGACCGGGAGAAAGCACTTCTTTTCCTCCCATGCCAGCCTTCCCATGACCCTTATTCTTTACGAATCCCCGCTAAGATTGGGGAGGACTCTGGAAGATATGCTCCAGTCCTGGGGCGATCGCCGTATCGCCATTGCCCGGGAGGTGACAAAGAAGTTCGAAGAATTCTTTCGCGGCTCCATAACCGAAGCGACCAACCACTACGCCGAGGGCGCCAGAGGCGAGTTGACCCTGGTGGTGGAGGGCTTCCGGGGGGAGCAGGGCGCCGAGGTAGAGCAAGAAAACTGGCAGGAGAAGTTGGCTTCTCTCCTTGAGAATCCACGCCAGACGGTCAAGCAGGCTACGGAGGAAATTGTCCGCCAGCACCGGTTATCGCGGCGGGTTGTCTACCAAAAGGCGCTTGAAATGCGGCGAAAAAAGGAATAGGGCGATTCCTCTCTTTGTGCTAGTAAATGAGTCCGGGCAAGGAGTTGTGTCTTGGTGTTCGCGATGAAGACAATGGTTGAGACCTCATGCACTCGAAAGAGAACAATCCCATCGGGGTATTCGATTCCGGCATCGGCGGCCTGAGCGTGGTTCGGGCGTTCATGGCGCGACTGCCTTCCGAGAACATCATTTATTTTGGCGATACGGCGCGCGTGCCGTACGGAGTAAAATCGGTCGACACGATCGTTCTTTATGCCCGCCAGATTGCTGAGTTCCTCTTGAAGGAGGATGTTAAACTGCTCATTGTCGCCTGCAATACCATGGCTGCTGTGGCTCGTAAGGCGATCGTCGAACTTTCGCCGGTCCCGGTGCTGGATGTGATTGATGCGGGCGCGAGGACTGCCGCG
>JADGQM010000433.1 GCA_017881795.1 Syntrophobacteraceae bacterium | reverse complement strand
CCCGGGCAGTCTCTCGATAACGGCTTCCAATCCAAAGTCTTCGAGTCGGAATCATAGGGGAGAGGAGAAGTCATTTAACTCATTTTTAACCTCTCCTCTGGTACCCGATATCAGTAATTTAGCTGAAATGAGGGATGTCGAGGAAACCTTTAATTCTTTGATCACGTCTTGAGCAAGGAAAGGAGAAAGGTATGGATGGCTATGTAATAGAGCTCGCTCTGGATGAGGCAAGGCGCTGGGTGGACGAGGCGATGGCTTTTTACCGGGCGAGCGGCAAAGAAATCGCCCTGGTCGAATTCTCCAACCCCCAAGGACGCTTCGTTAAAGGCGAACAGTATCTCTATGTGTTGGACATCAATGGGACGATGCTGGCGCACCCGGTAAATGAAAAGTATGTGGGGAAGGATTTCTATCGTGTTCAGGATTCTGCCGGAAAGAGCTTCATCAAAGAAATTGTCGACACGGCCAACGCTAGAGGTTTTGGCTGGGTGGATTACCAATGGTTCGACCCCGCAACCAAAAGTGAGCTGCCGAAAACGGTCTATTTTGAGAAGGTCAACGGTATGATCTTCTGTAGTGGAGTCTATCGGGAAAATGTGGGGCTATTTCCTGCAGAACATGCGTCCGGCGAAGTCGCCGGTCATGAAATTCCTGCGGAAAGCGTCTTTGCGTCCTGCAGGCCAGCGCTTGACGTGCCCCTGGAAGAAGAAGTCATTGAGCTGGTCCCGGATGATGCCAGGAACTGGGTAAAGAAGGCGATGGCCTTTTACAAAGCCAATGGCAGGGGAGTGGCACTGACTGAATTTTCCAATCGTGAGGGCAGATTTTTCCAAGACGAGCGCTATATTTTTGTCGTGGACTTCAACGGAGCGATGCTTGCGCACCCGGTCAATGAGAAATATGTGGGCAAAGACTTCTATCGCATCAAGGATTCCGACGGTAAGAGCTTTGTTAAAGAAATCATCGACACCGCCGGCAATAGAGGCTCCGGTTGGCTGGAATACAAATGGTTCAACCCGGCGACCAAGAAGGAGCAGATTAAGACCGTGTACTTCGAGAAGGTCGATAATATGATCTTCTGCAGTGGCGTCTATCAGCAATAGACCAAAGATGACGTGAGTGGGTTTGCCGCAGTAATTCATACCCCTTCGGAACAAACGGACTCTAAAGAAGCCTAAGGAGAGCTGGTTTAGTGAGACCTGGTCTAGTGAGAGCTGGTTCCCAAGCTCCGGCTTGGGAACCCAAGTATTCCTGTGATACGGCACGAACTCAAGAAAGATCACGGCATGGCGCAGTTTTGGCGTGACATTAGAGCGTACTGTTAGTTATCATAATATCCTAACTGATAACATGATAACATAAGGAGGCGCTCAGTGGTTCGGACACAGATTCAATTGACAGATGAACAGGCCGTCCGCTTGAAAGAGCTTGCCCACGCAGGCGGCGAATCCATCGCCGCGGTCATTCGAAAGGCTCTGGATCAGTTTTTGTCACAACAACAACCCGATCGCAAGACACTCTACCGCCATGCCTTGACAGCCGTTGGCAAGTACAAGGCAGGTGTCCCGGATGCCTCGGTCGAACATGATCGATATCTGAATGAGGAGTTCAGTTCATGACCGTCTTTGCCGACACTTCCGCACTCTTTGCCCTGCTTGCCTCTAATGACACTATGCATGTCCGGGCCAGGCTGAACTTCGAACACTTCGTCCAAAACAACGCTCGGCTTCTGACCAGTTCTTATGTACTCCTCGAGACGCTGACGCTTCTGCAGCGTCGAGTCAGTCTCAAGGCCGTGTGGGATTTCAGTCAAAAGATCATCCCTGTTCTGGACGTCGTGTGGGTCGATGAAGGCTGGCACAGTCGAGCCATGCAACGTCTTCATGTCGAAAGGAACCGCAAGATCAGCCTTACCGACTGCCTTAGCTTTGAAATCATGGAGGCCCGAGAAATCACCACAGCCTTTACTTTTGATCGCCATTTTCCTGAACGCGGCTTTGCGATAGCGGCGTTCCATGACCTTGATGCAAACCGAAACCGCGGAGGAAATCCTTCGCCACGGTAATCCTTCCAATCGAGTCCACGGGCAGTACAATTCGGGCAATCCCGTCACCACCGCCGGGTTTTAAAGTCCTTTGAAATCCGTGGCGAGCAGGTCTGGCTGGCCCCTCCGGAATATGTGATTCTGTGCAAAGACGATGGGTGCATTCAGGCGATCTCGCAAGCGTTCAATGTCGCGCTGGGCAGTCTTTTCGGACACTTCAAACTTCCTGGCAAGATGGGATGCGTTCGGAAAAAGCTGTTGCCGCAAGCGACTATCAAACCAGCAAAAGCGTTCAAACTGCGGGAATACGGCCATGAAATTCACCTCTATGCCGTGTGGGTTGACCGTGATGAGAAACGGGAAATTCTGACTCTGCACGTTACTGACCGAGGCCGAACGTCCCATCCGGCTCGCGGTCTTTCCGACGGAACGCTCCGTTTTCTAGCTCTTGCAGTGCTTGAGCTCGACCCCGAGAGCAAGGGCCTTCTGTGCCTCGAAGAACCAGAAAACGGCATCCATCCGCAACGCATCCCCGCCATGCTCAGGCTGCTCGAAGATATCGCGGTTGACACCAACAGCCCAATTGGGACGGACAATCCTCTTCGTCAGTTAACCATCAACACTCATTCACCAGCTGTTGTCGCTCAAGTCCATGAGGACTGCCTGCTGGTGGCCGAACCTAAAGAGGACATCCATTTGGGGAGGCGGCGTTTCAATAAAGTCCGCTTCAGTTGCCTCTCGGATACCTGGCGCGTTAGAGTTCCCGGATATCCCAGCATCGTCTCGCGAGGCAAACTTCTGTCTTATTTGAACCCTATAGGGCCGGAAGAATCCGAAGATACGACCACATCCGTTATCGCGCGCAAGACATCAAAATCGACCGCTTCAAAGAATCGACGGGTTGCGGATCGTGAGGACTTTCGGCAGCTGAGGCTTCCTTTCGTCGGGAGCGGCGAGGAATGAAAGAACTTCGCTACACTCTGCTGAGCGATGGAAGCTCTGACAGAGCATTGCTGCCGATTCTCTCCTGGCTATCGTTATGAGCAATCATTGGGCTGAGCCTCTCTAGTCACACGTGGGCCACCACGCATGTTGGGAAAGGAAAAGGACAACCATCAGCCCAAACCTACCCTAGTGTTTCCCGGGGACGGTTCCGGAGAAACAGGTAGGAAAGCGGCGGCAGGAGGACCAGAAAGCCGTAGAGGAGGAAATGGAAGGTCTGCTGCACCTCGACCTGGTCGGCCAGTCTCCCGACAAAGGGGCCGGTCATGATGAAGGCGACGCGGAAAGCCAGGGCCTGGAGCGACAGGATGCTTGCCCGGTTCGCCGACGGGCTTTCAATCTGAGTGTGAGAGAGGAACATCGGCCCCCGCAAACCCCGCATGCCGGTCAAG
>JADGQM010000432.1 GCA_017881795.1 Syntrophobacteraceae bacterium | reverse complement strand
ACCAGCCCTTTGCCGTAGAACAATTCAATGTTCTTCTCGCCCAAGCCCTCGATGTCAAAGGCATCACGGGAGACGAAATGCTTCAATCGTTCGACCACCTGAGCAGAGCAGATTAGGCCGCCAGTACAATAAGTATCGGCTTCCCCTTCCTCGCGAACCAGCAAACTTTCGCATACCGGGCATTTGTCAGGGAATTGATAGGGCTCGCTTGAAGCAGGACGTCGTTCTCTCTCGACAGCAAGCACCTGAGGAATGACATCACCTGCTCTTTGAATCACGACGGTGTCGCCAACTCGAATGTCTTTCCGCACGATCTCGTCAGCATTGTGCAGGGTCGCCCGCTGGACGAGCACACCACCAATGTTGATTGGTTTGAGATGAGCCACAGGAGTGATTTTTCCGGTTCTGCCTACCTGACATTGGATGGACTCAATAATGCTCAGTGCTTGTTCCGGTGGAAATTTCCATGCTGTTGCCCAGCGCGGGGAACGGCTTACGAAGCCAAGTCGTGCTTGCCAGTCCAGGCGATTGACTTTGAGCACCGTACCGTCAATTGAAAAACCCAGGCCGGAACGCTGCAACTGAATGCCGCCGTAATAGGAAAAGAGTTCACCAAGGTCCCTGTCTACTACTCTTGCCAGCCGGGATGGCTCATTGAGCGTATATCCCCAGCTTTTGAGCTTCTGCCGTGCTTCCCATTGCGTGTGCGCAAAGGGTTGTGAGGTTTCGCCCCACGCATAAGCATAGAAGCGCAAGGGTCGAGAAGCGGTCACGCTTGCATCAAGCTGGCGCAAGCTCCCTGCCGACGCATTGCGCGGATTAGCAAACAGTCTGCCACCCGCTTGCGCCTGCTGCTCATTGAGCTTCAGGAAATCGTCATCGTTCATGTAAACTTCGCCGCGCACTTCCAGCACCGCCGGCCATCCCTCCCCGTGCAGATGATGCGGGATGCTCTCAATGGTTTTCACATTGGCGGTGACGTCTTCGCCTTCGAGACCATTGCCGCGAGTAGCAGCAGAAACGAGACTGCCTCCCTCATATCGTATTCCAAGCGACACCCCATCAATCTTCGGCTCACAGACCATTTCGACAGGCACGGATTGGTCCCTGAGCTCCAGAAGAAAGTTGCGGATGCTCTCCAGCCAATCACTTATGTCCTGCTCGCTGAAGGCGTTGTCCAGGGAGAGCATGGGAACGGTATGCCGCACCTTTTTGAAGCCCGCCGCCGGCGCTGCTCCCACTCGTCGAGAGGGGCTGGTGGGCAGGATGAGCTCGGGAAAGCGTGCTTCAATGGCGTTGTTCCGCTGACGCAGGGCGTCGTAATCAGCATCGGTAAGCTCAGGTTGATCCCTTTCGTAATAAAGCTGATCATGATAGGCGATCAACTCGGCCAGCTCGGTCAACTCGGCTGCCGCCTCCTGTTGTGTCAACAGCGCCACCTGCTTATCAGAGAGGGATGTCGGATTTCGTGTCATATGCAACTTCTCGTCATTCGCTTTTCTGCACCCCATACGATGGAGGAGGGGCCAAACCGAGGTCACAGGTAAATTCTCAATAACTCCAATGCCCGCGAGGGTCACAACGAAGTACGAAAGCCCTGGTTCGTCATTCCCGCATGCTCTTAGCGGGAATCCAGAGTCTTTCTGACTCCTGGACCTCCGCTAAAGACATGCGAGGGTGACAGATTGGCCCATACTTATTGAGAAGTTAAAGTCATAGGTGATGACACGGTGAAAAACCGCGATGGGCAGTACCCCCCGTATCGGTCAACCTTGGGAAGAGACCACCTTCAAGATTGATTTTGCCAATTCTTCCCTCGTCCGGATGAACCCACGTTCCTTGAACCCGTGGACCCACCTCAGGGAGGAGAGATCGTCGGACACCACCAGGGCAACTGCCATACCGATATCACGAAAGGAAGCAACGGTGAACAGCGCGGAGGTTTCCATATCCACAGCCAGGACTCCCGCTTGTTGGTAACTTAAGACCTTTGTGACCGTCTCTCGAAAGGGAGCATCCGTACTCCACACCGGCCCTTCATGAACACGCATAGTGCTGTCTGGCAAGGCTTCTTTGAGGGCATCGAGCAGCTTTCGGGAAGGCCCGGGCTGAGGATTCTCAACGGGGTAATGAGGCGATGTTCCCTCTTCGGAAAAGGTGCCGGTTGGCAGCACCAGATCACCGATCCTGACATCGGGCTGCAGGGAGCCACACCATCCCACGGCCATGACCTCCGTAACCCCCAAAGCAATGAGCTTTTCCAGCACCAGAACCGCTTGGGGAGCGCCAAGCATGGGACCAACCAAGGCCAGCGGCACACCACGATGGGACCCGACAAAAACTTCCGCGAGGTAAAATCGATAGGGCCGTTTGCTAAGCAATGGGGAGTGGTGCAGGAAAAGCTCTATATCCTGGGGGGTGAACAGGAGAATGGCCAAAGAAGGCAAAGCCTCCTCACGCTTCCCCTTGCGCGGTTGAATTATAGCCTGACTTACACCAGTCGGCATCAGCCTATCGTGGAGGTGTTGGCAGTTAGACGAAAATAAAGAAGGATCCTGGGCAGCCCTTGGAATATCCCCGATCCGGCCAGGATCCTCAGACTGCTAGGCTACTGCGCCTTTTAACTTGCTCCCGACCCTGAACTTGACCACCTTTGACGGAGCAATCTTAAGAGCCTCACCGGTCCTGGGATTGCGTCCTTCCCTCTCGGCTCGCTTCGCCACTTCAAATGTCCCAAATCCTACCAAGGTGATCTTGTCTCCTGCAGCAAGGGCGTCCGTCACCACGGAAACCAGGCTGTTGACCGCATTTTCGGCATTGACCCTGGTAAGACCAGCATCGGCAGCAATCTTAGCGACTAAATCGGCTTTTGTCATCGAACCCCTCCCCAACGAAAAGTTTTCTGCTGTTATCCTTAACCAAACGAACCAAGACGATTAGTGATGGAACCAAAATCCCGAACCCTTTAACACTAGAACTGCTCATGAAATATACCACCCTCCAATCCATGGCAAGCAATAAATGCGCTAAGAGTCATGCGCTATGGAAGATCTCCGCAGATCATTTGATTCCTGATGGGAATCGAGGTATCGTTTGACGTTTTTTGCTCAGGAAACCATTCCCGATATGGAACAAGCGAACCGCGATGACAGAGCTTTTCGCAGAAGTTGCAGTATTCAGCGCCCTCGACAAGACTCTCCATTATCTGGTGCCATCTCATCTTCGAGCGCAGGTGCGGATTGGAGTGAGAGTCCTGGCGCCGCTCGGCAAGCGAAGTGCGCTGGGGTTGATTGTAAAGCTCGCTTCCGCCCCACCTGAGTTAGTAGAAGAAGTGGTCTTTCGGCCGCTGCTCGCGATCCTCGACCAAGTTCCGGTGGTTCCGGAGGACTTGCTCACTCTCTGCACATGGATTTCAAGGTATTACTTCTATCCTCTCGGTGAG
>JADGQM010000122.1 GCA_017881795.1 Syntrophobacteraceae bacterium | reverse complement strand
TCGACCATGACTGGCCTGGCAATATTCGGGAGTTGAGAAATGTCATCGAGTATGCTTTTGTTATGTGCCATGAGGGGTTAATCCGGCCGGAACACGTCGCGCACAAGATCAATTCCAAGGCGGGGAGCCCTACCCTGCAACCGTTTTCGCAGACACAAGACGCTGGGACAATCCCATTGCAAGCTAAATACCTTAAAGAACGAAAACATCTGCTGGACGCACTGCAAAAAGCTGATGGCAACCAGACCGAGGCGGCCCGGATTCTTGGAGTTAACCGGGTGACGGTCTGGAAAAGAATGAAGAAGTTTGGGATTACAGCCGCGTCTCTACCTGACGCTTAGCAACGCCGCTTGCTTTATCGCGCCGGAATTGAGCGTCATACCTCAGAGGGCCACGAGGCTCGAATACTTGTTCCTCGACCTATTGGTGATTCAATGTGAAAAGTCCCGCCGGAGAGTTCTGTTCTCTCCCACATTCCGGTAAGCCCCAAGCCTTTCTCGATGGCATTTTTCGAGATAACTTCCTGCAGATCAAATCCCTTACCATTGTCCTCGATGGTCAACTCGATGTTGTTCAATGCTTTCAGAAGATTAACACTCACTCGATCGGCGTGGCTGTATTTAGCGATATTGTTCAGAGCTTCCTGCAGCACCCTGAAAATAACTATTTTTATGTGCTCGGGGATTTCGTCTTCTTCCACTCCAATCTCTTCGCAGATCATAATATGTGGAAAAGTCTTCCGAAATTCGCGGCAAAACCAGCTGATCGTTGCCAGGATCCCCAAGTCGTCCAGGATGCTTGGTCGCAAGCCGGTATAGATCCTTCTGGCCTCTTCAATCGCACCCTGAATAATGGGAACCAGGAATGCCAGCGGCTTGACCAGCTCCTCAGAACCCCTTATTGCTTCTCCTTGCAGGAGATTCTCTACATTAAACTTGACCGCCGCCAGAGACTGGCCGATGCTGTCATGAAGCTCGCGCGCAATCCTTTTCCGCTCTTCTTCCTGCGCCTCTAAAAGCCGCGAGGAAAGAAATCTGAGTTGGGTTTCTGAAAGCTTCAGAGCTTCCTGGGTGCGTTGGTGTTCAGCAATTTCAAGGCGGAGTTGATCATTCACCATCCGCAGTTCTGCAGTCCGCTCCTCGACCCGATCTTCCAGTTCATTGTGAGCCTTTTTCAGTTCTTCATCAGCTCTCTTGCGGTCCGTGATATTTCTCATGACAACCTGCACCGCTGGCGTCTTACGATAATCGATGGGCATTATTGTCACTTCAACGTCTATTATTTTGCCATCGAGGCGAAGGATTCTCCGTTCCAGAAGAGGACTTGTAGCACCGATCTCAATATTTGCCTGCATTCCGGTCTTCACAATTTCCCGATAATCTGGAACGATGAAATCCTGCACCGGTTTGCCAACAAGCTCATCCGGATTTGCAGCCCCAAGAAGCCTGGCTCCAGCCGGGTTGATATAGACAATCTTCCCCTCGGCATGAACTGCTATCGTTTCCGGAGAAAACTCCACCAACCTGCGGTACCGCTCCTCACTTTCTCGGAGAGCTTCTTCCATCCGCTTATGTTCGGTGATATCTTCAGCCACACCTTCAAAGTGGGTGATTTTTCCATGACGGTCACGAACGGCCCGGACATTATTGGATAGCCATCCCGTGCTCCCATCTTTCCTGCGGAAATGGACCTCAAAAATGGCCCCATCCTGCTCCTGCACCGTTCGCATGCACTCCTCGCGTATCGACGGGTCCACATAAAACTGCTTGCCAATGTCCTGGATGTCATTCTTTAGGTCCTCTGGTGAATCGTAGCCAAACATCCGGGCAAAGGCAGGGTTGACCTCGAGGTATCGTCCATCTGGTGCACTTTGATAAATGCCCTCAGCCGCGTTCTCGAAAATGTTCCGATATCTTGCCTCGCTTTGCCGCAGCGCCTCCTCGGTCTTCTTGCGCTCGGTGATGTCCCTAAATACTCCCATCACCGACTCTTTTCCGTTGAATACTATTGAAAAGGAGGCGCTTATATCGGCATAAAATAGAGTCCCATCTTTCCTCCTCACCGGGATATCCGAAGCTACGGTGATCTGCCTTCCTGCTAATTTCTCAAACTGGTTTAGCACAGATGGGAGATCTTGCTCGGGATGGATATCGCTTATTCCTATGCGATTGAGCTCTTCAGCGTTATACCCCAACATCTGGTGGATGGCTGGATTACCCAAGAGAAATTTCTTTGTCTCTTTGTCCGCCAGAAGCAGCCCGTCACGCAGATTATTAAAGATGACTCTGAATCGCTCTTCAGATTCCTCAAGAGCCTCCTCCACAAGCTTGTGCTCCGCCTTGTGGCTTTCCCATGCAGTGACCTGTTGGCGCAATATCATCAATTCGTTTATGAGCTCATCTTTGGTTTTGTTTTCATCTTTCTTCATTTCGAGTTTCCTGAAATACAACTGGCCACCATGCTGGCCCAACCTAAACCATCGAGAACACTCTCTCGTGCCGAGGGAGAATCTCCACCTTAGAGTTGTCTGGTTATGGGCGGAGCGAAAAGGGTTTGTCGCTCATAATGGCTTCCTTTTCGCTCTCTCCAATTTCAGAGGATAGCAAGGTATCCGGACAGGCAGCTTTCTGCAACCGGGATTCGATCTATTCCCCTTATAATTAAATACTGACCTATCTTCTTTACAAGATGTGCCGAGCGTTGAATTTTGGGGAGCTCAGAGAGTGAGCTCAAGAACAAACCCCTGAGATGAGACGCTCCATGGTTGCACCACCGGATCAAAAACTGAAAGAGTCTTGTGTTTCTTGCAGAGGTGTCCTACACTGACCAGCGTTAACGGGTTGATCGCTTCGCATCATGAGTCATTCCGGCAGCTCCACTGCGGAATAGGTTATTCCCTGTTTGATAAGTGCAACGTTGTGCTTTTTTGAGACATCATGGATACACAATCATCGCACTAATTCGCTTGGCACTGAGGGCTGTTTCTCGAGTCTGAGGCTTCCATAGGATCACGTGATGGCAGAGTTGGGTCGTCGGGACTTTCTGAAGCTGATGGGTCTGACAAGCACCGTCACCGCTGTGGGGTGTTCGTCCGAAACACCCCGCAAGCTCATTCCCTACATAAGCCCCCCTGAGGATGTCATTCCCGGCAAGGCCACCTGGTACGCCTCCACCTGCCGAGAATGCCCGGCGGGGTGCGGCCTTTTGGCCAAGAACAGGGATGGCCATATCATTAAAGTGGAGGGGAACCCGCTCCACCCAACAAGCGGCGGCAAGCTTTGTCCACGGGGACAGGCTTCTCTACACGGTCTCTACAATCCGGACCGGTTTCCAGGCCCCTTGAAGAAGGAACCCAACGGGAAGTTCAGCCTCATATCCTGGGAGGAGGGGGAAGGGCTTCTGATCGGCAGCCTGCACAATGCCATCAAAAAAGGTCACGGCGATCGCATCGTTTTCATGACCGACTTGGTCACGGGCACACTGCACGATCTGATCGGCACCTGGCTGAAAGAATTCGGGAGCACCGAGGGGCACATCATTTACGAGCCCTTTTCTTATGAGCCCCTTCGGGAAGCGAACCAAATCGTTTTTGGGAGGGATGCCATCCCCCACTATCGGATCGAACAGGCCGATTTCCTCATTTCCTTTAATGCAGGCTTTCTCGAAACGTGGCTGTCGAACGTGGACTATGCGCGTCAGTTCGCATCCTTCCATGCTGTGAGCGAAGCAGGGAGGCATCCTTTTGTCTTTGTCGGCCCAAGACTCTCCATGACCGCCAACAATGCCGACCTATGGCTTGCTGTCGCTCCCGGGTACGAATACCTGGTGGCCCTGGCGATATTGCGCATCATCCTGGATGAAAATCTTCTCCCATCGATCAATCCCGAACCGCGAGAGATCTTGAAAGCGGCGGTCGCCCCATGGCCTTTGGAGAAGATTACCGACAAGACCGGCCTCAGCGGGCCATTGCTCCAAAAGGTGACGCATCGCTTTGCCCAGGCGAGCAGGCCCCTGGCTCTCGCCGAAGGCTTCTCGACCTTATGCCCGCATGCGAGAGAAACCGCGGTCGCCGCCAATCTTCTTTGCTGTCTCAAGCCGGGGACGCAACAAACGATCGATTTTTCGAGCACCTCCGCTTACGGTGATGTTGCCCGAATTTCCGTGATCCGGGAATTGTCAGAGCGGATGAAACGCGGTGAGGTCGAGGTTTTATTGATCTATGGCGCCAACCCCGCTTTCTCCCTGCCTGCTTCCTGGGAATTTCAAAAGTGCCTGGAATCAGTCCCGACGGTGGTGAGCTTTTCCAGCGCCATGGATGAGACCAGTGCTCTCGCACACCTGGTCCTGCCATCCCACACGCCGCTTGAGTCTTGGGGAGACTATCCCCCCCGAACAGGCGTTTTGGGGCTCATGCAGCCGGTGATGGGATCCCTGTTCAACAGCAAACCCCTCGGGGATATCCTTTTGTCGGCAGGAAGAAGCTTTAAGGGGCAACAGCGCTTCCCCTGGAAGGATTTTTACGCACTCCTCCAGGATTCATGGCGGCTCAAATGGCAAGAGATGAAACCCTCCGTGCCTTTCGACTCCTTTTGGGAAAAAGCGGTGGAACGGGGTGGATTTTGGGAAACCGAGAGTACCGATCCTCCTGGACTCTCTCTCCGAACGACATCATTTCATTTCCCGGAACCCGATGTGCCTGCCGACTCGGCAACAGGATTTCATTTCACGGCCTACCCAACCATCCAGTTCTTCGACGGCCGCGGCGCCAACCGACTGTGGTTGCAGGAACTCCCCGATCCGCTGACCCAGACCACCTGGGGGGGATGGGTGGAGATCCATCCGGAAACGGCCGAGAAGCTCAAAATCGAAAAAGGAGACATGCTTCGCCTTCGATCACCTTACGGTGCAATCGAAGTGCCTGCGCTTCCCATCTTTACGGTTCCCGAGGATACGCTCGCGGTGCCCATCGGCCAGGGACACACCTCCTTCGGGCAATTTGCCGACGGCCATCCGGCAAACCCCATGCACCTCTTTCCACCCGATGTCGATCCGGTTGAGGGGGGAATGGTTCGGCCAAATCTTCGAGTCAGCCTTGAGAAGCTGGACAAGCACCTTCCCGTTGCCCATACCGATGGGAGCTTCACTCAGCATGACCGGGGTTTTGCCCAGGTGATTGGTTTCCCTGACTACCTGAAGGGCGTCACTTCCAACCACAAACCCGATATCGTTCCTCCCCTGCCGGAAGGGTTTGATCCTAAAAGGGATTTCTACCCTCCCCACGAGCACAAAGACTATCGTTGGTGCATGGTGGTTGATCTCGATCGTTGCATCGGCTGTGGCGCCTGTGTCGTTGCCTGTTATGCCGAGAATAACGTGGCCGTGGTGGGAAGGGAGCAGGTTCTGAGAGGGCGCGAAATGTCCTGGCTCAGAGTGCAGCGCTATTTTGAGCCCGACGCCGCCGTTGCCCAGTGGCTGCCGATGTTTTGCCAGCACTGCGACTGTGCCCCCTGTGAATCGGTCTGTCCGGTTTACGCTCCTCATCACAGCAAAGAAGGCCTCAACAACCAGGTTTACAATCGTTGCATCGGGACCCGTTTCTGTTCCCAGAATGATCCCTACAAGGTCCGCCGGTTCAATTGGTTCACTTTCACTCGCCCCGTGCCTCTGAACTGGCAGCTCAACCCGGATGTGCTGGTTCGGCAAAAGGGAGTGATGGAGAAGTGTTCGTTCTGTGTGCAGCGGATCATCGAAGCCAAAACCGAAGCCAGAAATGAAGGGCGGATGGTGCGCGACGGGGAAGTCACCCCGGCGTGTGTGCAAACCTGCCCGGCTGAAGTGTTCACCTTCGGCAGCCTGCTTGACCCCGTGAGCCGGGTCTCCAAGATGATGTGGGACCCTCGGGCCTACCAGGTGCTGGCTCAGCTGAACACCAAACCGGCGGTGTTCTACCTGAAGAAGGTTATTGAAACGTTGGATATCGTATCATGAAAGATCTCAGCTACCGCGACGTCAACCGCGAAATAATGAATGCCATGACTCCTCCGGGAAAGCTTTATGTGCTTATTGTGGCATTCTTGTTTGTGGGAATTTTGGTTTTGTTCTCTTTTTGGGGATACCAGATTTCCAGGGGACTCGGGGTTGCCGGCGTCATGCACCCGGTGGTTTGGGGAACCTACCTGGTCAATTTCGTTTTTTGGGTGGGTATCGCCCATTCGGGCACATTGATCTCCGCAATTCTTTACCTGCTTCGAGCTCCCTGGCGAACCGCCATTGCCAGAAGCTCCGAAGCGATGACCGTTTTTGCCGTTATGACCGCAGGACTCTTCCCTTTGATTCACCTGGGGCGTGTCTGGGTGGTTTACTGGATGATTCCTTATCCCAACCAACGCAATCTCTGGCCGAACTTTCAATCGCCCCTGGTTTTTGATGTCGTTGCCATTTCCACCTATCTCACGGTGAGTGTTCTTTTCTGGTACACGGGTCTCATTCCGGACCTGGCGGCCATTCGCGATCAGGCGAAGGGCGTCAGGAGAAGGCTTTACGGATTGTTCTCCCTTAACTGGACCGGCACCCACCATCAGTGGGGGCATTACGGCTGGTCGTACCTGCTCTTCGCCGCCCTCGCCACGCCGTTGGTCATATCCGTACACAGTGTGGTTTCGTGGGATTTCGCATTGTCCATTGTACCCGGCTGGCACAGCACCATTTTTGCTCCCTATTTCGTGGCCGGCGCCATCCACTCCGGTTTGGCTATGGTGCTGGTTTTGCTGATTCCCCTTCGAAGGATCTACCGGTTTGAAAATATCATCACCATGAACACCCTCGAAAACATTGCCAAGACGATTATCCTCACGGGTTTGATCATGGGATACTCCTATGGCATTGAATACTTCATGGCCTGGTATAGTGGCGACCGGGTGGAAGAGTATACATTCCTGTGGCGTGCAATCGGGCATTATGCCCCTCAGTTCTGGATTATGCTCATCTGCAACACGGTAGCTCCGCTTTTCTACTTTTTCAAGAAGCTGCGGACCAACCTCGTTACACTTTGCTCCATTGCGGTTCTAATCAACCTTGGGATGTGGTTCGAACGCTACGTCATCATCGTCGGGTCCGTGGCCCACGAATACGATCCCTATTCCTGGGGCATCTACAGTCCAACCTGGGTAGACTACGGCATCCTTGTGGGATCATTCAGCCTGTTTCTCTTCCTCTTCTTTCTGTTTGCGAAATTCCTGCCCGCCATTTCCATAACCGAAGTTAAAGAAGAGCTCGAACCGCCGCGGAGGAGGGGTGCCGGGAGATGCAAGGAAGCGACCGGGTAATGCACAAGCTTGCTTTCATGGGAATTTTTACCTACCTCGATGACTTGATTGAAGCCGTGGAGGGCCTCAAACGGGCGAAGGCGGACTTTACCGTCTATACTCCGGTCCCCCGCCCTGAAATCAGGGAAGCGATCGGTATGAAACCAAGCCCGGTGCGCTATTTCACCCTCTTTGGGGCGATTTTTGGCATTGTCTCCGGATTGGGTTTGGCAGTCTTTACGGTCTTACAGTGGAAGTTCATTGTCAGTGGCAAGCCCATTGTGCCGTGGGCGCCCTTTGTCATCATTGCCTTCGAATTCTGCATCCTCCTGGGGGTCCTGATCACCGTGATCGGGATGCTCGTCACGACCAGGCTCCCCCAATTGCATATCCCCCTCTACTATGACCCACGCTTTTCGGTTGACCGTTTCGGAATTTTGGTGCGTGGTGTCGAGACCAGGCAGGAAGAGGTTTCAAAAATCTTGAAAGATGCCGGCGCCGAGGAAGTGCATGAAATCGCGGCCTGAAATGCTTGATGAGATCTTGCAGAGCGGACAGCACCCAGGGCCGAAGATCTGGATGGCAATTTTCGGGGTGCTCGCCATCGTTGGCGCCGGGGCTTTCCTGGTTGGCATCTCGGGAGCTCAGGCGCAAAGAGCATGGCAGGCCTACCTGGTGAATTTTCTGTTCTGGTCCGGTCTGGCCTTCGGAACGGTGCTTTTTTCGGCCACCCTGACCATGACCAATGCCCGCTGGGGTAGGCCCCTGAAACGTCTTGCAGAGGCTCCGGGAGCTTTTCTTCCTGTTGCTTTTCTGCTCTTTTGGGTGCTTTTCTTTGGCAAGGAAAGGATCTTTCCCTGGATTCATGAATCGGTGGGCCACAAACAATTGTGGCTCAGCAGCGGCTTCCTCTTTGTTCGGGATGGAGCATCGCTTCTGCTCCTTACGATCATCTCGCTCGCCCTCGTCTACTACTCGGTGCGAAGAGACGTAAAGTTTTTGGCTGACGGCGGAAGAGGCGGGCTGGTTGAGGTGAGCAACAACGAGCGAACGGCAGATCCTCAGGCTGTGCTTTCACCCATCTTTGGAATCTTTTATGCTGTTGTCCTCAGTCTCATTGCCTTTGACCTGGTCATGTCCTTAAGCCCACACTGGCACAGCACCCTTTTCGGCGCCTACTATTTCGTTGGCTGTTTTTATGGCGCCTTGGCAGCGTTGGCCGTCTTATCATCTCTGTCGGTAAAGTGCATGGGGCTGGATGCTTTTATCCAGGGCCGCCACTTTCGCGATCTGGGAAATCTTATGCTGGCATTCTGCATGGTTACCGGCGATTTTTTCTATTCTCAGTTTCTGGTGATCTGGTATGGAGATCTTCCTTATGAGACCCGGTACGTCCTCTCGCGTGTTCGCGAAGATCCCTGGGACCGGCTTGCATGGGCGGTCCTTTTCATCGCTTTTGCCATACCGTTTGTCGCGCTGCTGAGAAGGAGTGTTAAGACAAAACCTGCGCTCATGTCGACGCTGGGGATCACCATTTTAATTGGCTTGTGGTTGGAGCGGTTTCTGCTCGTCGTTCCCTCCATCTGGAAAGAAGGTAACATCCCCTTGGGGTTGCTGGAGTTGCTGATCACTGCAGGTTACTTTGGAATTATGGCCCTGTGTGTACTTTTGTTCCTGCGAAAGTTTCCGATCCTTCCCGTTTCGGATCCACTGTTCCGTGAAAGCCTCTGATTTGGGGCAGAAGACAGAAGACAGGAGTCAGAAGATAGAAGATAGAAATCGGCGGAAGATGGTTGATAACGGCACAAAGCAGACTATTGAGACGATGAAGTGGGTCCGCTGGTTGTGGGTTGTCGTTCCACTCATGGGAGTGATGCTCTACCTCTATTATTGGTATCCGGAGGAAAACATCGGTCCCCAGCAACCCATCTATTTCAGCCACCGGGTGCACGCGGGAGTCAAGCAGATCAACTGTCGTTTTTGCCATTCCTTTGTGGACCGATCCAAACACGCCGGTCTTCCGGTCATGGAGAAATGTTTTTTCTGTCACAAGTATATCATCCCCGATCACCCGCAACTGGTTAAAGAGAAAGAGCACTATGAATCAAAAAAGCCGGTGCAATGGGTTCGCATCTTCTATGTTCCGGATTATGTCAAGTTCAGGCATGAGCCGCACATTGCGTGGGGCAAGGTCGATTGCGCCGTGTGCCATGGGCCTGTGGCCACCGCCGATCGCCTGCGCCAGGTGAATTTTCAAATGGGCTTCTGCATTAACTGCCACAAGCAGCGAAATGCTCAAATCGATTGCTGGCTGGCTTGTCATCATTGAGAGCAGAGATCAGTGGTTAGTGATTAGCGAAGTGGAGTGAGTGGGAGGAGGCAAATTGCAATTCCTCAAGGATGAGCCACACGGAACTGCGAAGCTGTTTTTCTTGAGCTCAGCGGTGTGGTTCGTTGTGGGCACCTCTTTTGGGCTTATCGACGCCACTCACATGGCCGCTCCCGAGCTCTTGGGCAATATTGCCTGGATAGTCTTCGGGAGGATTCGCCCGATGCATACCAACGCGGTCATATTCGGCTTTGTGGGGTCCGGATTGCTGGGCGCCGCTTATTATATGCTTCCAGCGCTGCTCCGCACTCCGCTTTACAGCGAGCGACTGGGAAAACTCTCGCTCTGGATGTGGAATGGTGCGATCGTCGCCGGATCGGTCACCTTGAGCCTGGGCCATAGCCAGGGAAGGGAATACGCGGAATGGATCTGGCCGGTCGATATCGCCGTTCTGCTTGCGCTGGCCCTGATGTTCGTAAACCTCATGCTGACCGCCACTCGGCGTGAAGAGAAAATCCTGTATGTTTCCGTATGGTATGTGTTCGGGGCCCTGATTTTCACCTTCTTTATCTATTTCTTCGGCAACGCGGTCTGGAACCCCGGCACCGGGGCCATTGTCGGCATCCCGGACGCAATCCTCGCCTGGTTTTATGGGCATGGTATCGTGGGACTGTTTCTGACACCCCTGGCTATTGCTATTGCTTATTATGTTGTCCCTATCGTCTGCCGCTCCCCGCTCTACAGCCACACCCTTTCTCTGGTGGGTTTCTGGACTCTTCTCATGATTTATACTCATATTGGGACGCACCATCTGCTGCAAACTCCGGTTCCCACCTGGCTTAAAGTTCTCGCTGTTTCCGGCAGCATAGGGATGATCATCCCCGTTATGACCGTTCTCATTAACCTCTGGCTTACCATGCGCGGGAGGCTCGGATATATTCATGCGGACGTCGGCGGAAAGTTCGTCATGGCAGGACTGGTCTGGTACATTCTGACGTGTATTCAGGGGCCGCTCCAGGCCCTCCCCACGGTGCAACGGGTTACGCACCTGAATAACTGGGTCATCGCCCATTCCCACCTCGGCGTTCTCGGGTTTTCGGGAACAATCGCTCTTGGCGGCATTTACTTCATGCTCCCGCGCGTCATGGGGAGGCCGCTCTACAACAAGCGCCTGGCCGATGTGCAGTATTGGCTGGTGCTGCTCGGCATGGCGGGGTTCTTCACGGTGCTTACCGCAGCAGGGCTCATCCAGGGAAACGGGTGGTTAAATGGAGAGACCGTTTACCGCATCCTTCCCGAAATCCACGTTTACATGGTGTTGCGTGCATCCATCGGGGTCCTTCTCTGGAGCGGGGCCATCATCGGGCTCTACAATGTCATCATGACCATCACCCGAACCCCGTCTGAGAGGCTGACAAAATGAAGATGACGCCGGCCATTCTCCTCTCCGGGAGTCTAATCATCTTCGCTTCGGTCCTGTCCATTGCCGTGATTCTGCCATGGACGACGATCAGTGAGAAGCCGTCAGAAATCTTTCGGCCCCGGACGGAACTCGAAGACGAAGGCCGC
>JADGQM010000121.1 GCA_017881795.1 Syntrophobacteraceae bacterium | reverse complement strand
TCGACGAGCACGAGCGGGTACATCGAGGCGCGGGAGCTTGAGCGTGGAACGAACTGAGGACGCGGAGATGGGGGTGATGGGGTGACACGGAGAGGGGTAGCGATGGACGCTAGCGGAAGTCTCCACCCAGCTCCTCCGCGTCTCCCTTTCTCCGCGTCACCCCTTCCCCGCGTCTCCGCGTCACCTCGCCGGCTATCCTTTCAGGACCACGTAGTGCTTGCCCTGTTCGCTCTGAACCAGAAGCAGGAGCGAGTCCTTGTCACCGGCTTTGGCGATCATTTCCTTGACCTCTTTCACCGATTTCACCGGTTCACGATTCACCTCCAGAATAACGTCCCCCTGCTGGATGGCAGCCTCATCGGCAGGGCTTCCCGACTGCACGCCAACAACCAGCGCGCCCTGATCCACTTTGAGCCCGAGCTGTTTGGCAAGCTGCGAATTCAGATCCTGAAGTTGCAGACCCCACTTACCCTGGGCCGGCTGGCGGGGCTCATCTGATGCCGTTTCATCGGAGTCAAGCGCAGCGACTTTGACAAGCACTTGTTGCTCCTTGCCATCCCTGACCACCGTGACCGGCGCCTCTTTGCCCACCGGCGTTGCCGCAACCAGTGCAGGGAGCTCATGGCTGTCCTGGACCGGCTTGCCGTCAAAGGCGACGATGACATCACCGCGTTTGATCCCGGCCTTATCTGCGGGCGCTCCGGAAATCACATCGGCAACCAGAACTCCCTTGGCGTCCTGCAGCTTAAGGGCTGATGCAAGTTCCGTGGTAACGGTCTGGATGTTGACTCCTAGATAGCCGCGGGTCACCTTGCCCTTTTCCAGCAGTTGCGGGATCAGAGGCCTGGCCGTGTTAACCGGTATGGCAAAGCCGATTCCCTGCCCCCCCGAAATGATGGCCGTGTTGATTCCGACCACTTCGCCTTTCATATTGAACAGCGGTCCGCCGGAATTGCCGGGATTGATCGACGCATCGGTCTGGATGAAGTCATCGTATGGACCGGCCCCAATGACCCGACCTTTGGCACTGACAATCCCCGAGGTAACGGTGCTGTTCAGACCAAAGGGATTCCCGACGGCGAGCACCCAGTCTCCCACCTGCAACTGATCGGAGTTTCCAAGGTTCGCCGCAGGCAGGTTTTTCGTGGCACTGATCTTCAGTACGGCAAGGTCCGTCTTCGGGTCTCGCCCGACGATCTCGGCCTTGAGCTCCTGCTTGTCGGCCAGGGTTACGGTGACTTCCTTGGCGCCTTCCACCACATGATTGTTGGTGAGGATCGTGCCATTGCTGTTGATGATTACTCCGGAACCAGCACCCTGGACGGGTCGATTTTCAGGAATTTGCGGATGATTGAAGAACCCGCCGAAAGGATTCTGTGGCATATTCGGGAACGGAGATCCCGTCTTTTCGACCTTGGTCACCTTGATGTTGACCACCGCAGGCGTCAACTCCTTCGCCAACGCCGTGAACGGACTGGTTACGGGCTGCTGATCCGCGCTCGCTTGCACTACCGCGACCGGATGTTCAGCCCCCGCAGGAGCCGTCCAGTTCAATCCCGACGACACCAGGAGACCAGCGAAAAAGAGCGACACGGCAACCAGAGACAAGGTCTTTACACCAAAGCGTCGGCTGTTCAGGTTGTGTCCAAATTTCCTTAACATCTTGATTCCTCCTTCAGTTGAAAATGAGTGGTTTGGATTGAGCTCATACCCTTGCTCGCAAAGGAATGTAAGCGGGGAACGTTAAAGGAAGATTAAAGGTGGATTAGAAATTTCTCACGGAAGACATTTCTTTCTGGACGGGGATGAGCACCCGGAAGGTGCTCCCCAGGCCGGGAGTGCTGTCGACCTGGATCGCGCCGTCGTGGGCCACGGCAATCGAGCGCGCGATGCACAGGCCAAGACCCGTGCCATTTTGGACCTGAGACCGGGCCTCGTCGGTCCGATAGAAAGGCTGGAAAATCTTCTCCTGCTCGTCTTGGGGGATGCCGATTCCGGTATCGGCAACCAGGACCGAAGCCCAGTTCTCATCACCCTGCAGGGAGAGCGTAACCGAGCCGCCCTGCTCGGTGTACTTGATCGCATTATCGGTGAGGTTCATCAGGAGCCGCCTGAGGCGCTCACGATCTCCGAGGATGGAGATAAGTTCCGTGGGGCCGAGACGCAGTTCGACAGAACGGCTGTCCGCCAGGAGCTTCAGGCGCGCATGCACTTCTTCGAGGAGCTGAGTCAGATCCACCGGCTGTTGGTCCATCTTTAACACACCAGCCTCAGCACGGGACAGGAGCAAGAGCCCCTCGACCAACTGAGCGATGCGATCGACCTCCTCGAGAGAGCTATTCAGGACATCCCGGTACTCCTGCAGCGACCGCGGGGAGCGTAGCGCCACCTCGAGTTCTCCTTTGAGGATCGTCAGGGGTGTCTGCAGTTCATGAGAAGCGCTGGCGCTGAACTGGCGGATCTGACTGAAGGCGGCGTCCAGCCTGCCGAGCATCTCATTCAAGGTTTTCGCCAGGTGGTCCAGCTCATCCCCTGCCCCGGTCTCCTCGAGGCGGTCGGCAAGATGCTCGGCGCCGATCCGCTGGGCCGCTTCGGTCATCCGGGCAACCGGCTCCAGGGCACGGCGGGCTAACAGCCACCCTCCAACGCCGGCCAGCAACAACCCCAACGGGAGCACCCCACCCATGATCAACAGGAAGCGCACCCGCGTCTCGGAGACACTCTGCAGCGACATTCCTACCTGAATCAGATTGATAACACGGTGACCTTCCATCACCGGCATAGTCACGAGCCGCACAGGATAGGGTTCCAGGCCTTCCACCGTCTCGAAGGTGGGAATTCCCTGCGAAGCATTGTTGAGCGCCTCCTTGCTAAGAGGCGGCCGTTGCTGAGGGGATTTGGGCTCTCGGGGATCACGGTGACCGAACGGATCTAACCTTTCATAATAACGGTCCCACGGGGAAAAACCAAAAAACCGTCGGAACATCTCCTCAATTTCAGCAGGAGGAATGCTGACGGAGTTGTCATGAGACCGTTCTGCCAGCGTGGTGGCAACCCCGTTCAGAGCGGCATCCACCTCATGGGAGAGGCTGTAGGACAGCAGCCCGTAGGCCGCGCCTCCCAGTACCAGCAGAGTGACTGTCAGCAGGCTCGTGTACCAGAATGTCAGACGTGCTCGGATCGATTGCAGGTGCACGACTCACTCCGCTTTCAGCATATAGCCGACGCCCCGGACCGTATGAATCAGTTTTTGCTCGCGGTCGGCATCGATCTTTTTGCGCAGATAGTTCACGTAGACATCGATCACGTTGGTGGCGGAATCAAAGTCGTAGTCCCAGACGTGCTCGGCGATCATAGTCCGGGTGAGCACGCGCCCCGGATTCCGCATCAAATAATCAAGCAGAGCGAATTCCCTGGTGGTGAGCTCAAGCTTCTGTGAATCCCGGAACACTACCCGCCGGGCAGGGTCGAGGACAAGGTCAGCAACCTGAAGCACGGGCTGTTTGGCATCGGCGCGCCGTCGCAGCAAAGCCCGAACCCGAGCCACAAGTTCCTGAAAGGCAAAGGGTTTGGTGAGATAGTCGTCGGCGCCGGCGTCGAGGCCCAACACCTTATCTTCGATAGTCGCCCTCACGGTAAGGAGAAGGACCGGGATCGCCACCTTTTCCCGGCGCAGGGCATTGAGGACGCTCAGTCCGTCCATTTTCGGCAACTGGATATCGAGGATGATCAGGTCGTGGACCCGATCCTGGGCCATCTGCAGGCCGCTCTTGCCGTCAGCGGCCACATCCACCGCGTACCCTTCCTCTTCCAGGCCCTTCTTGATGAAGCTGGCAACCTTTCTCTCGTCTTCAACAACCAATAATCGCATCGCTGTTTCCAATCGCCGAGGCCCGCACTCCAACGGCCCTCAATGTTGTCGAATTAACAATTCAGGGATTGATGAATTCAGGGATTGGATTTGCCAAACCAGGACAATCTCTACCTTGCGCCGTAAGAATTCCTCAATTCCTAAATCCCTCAATCCTCTAATTCAACAGCATTGAGCTGTACCCAGAGCATGACAATTGAACCTAAATCATATACAATCCCTCGCTGATGCAACATCAATTTTTGTATTTTTCTTTTTCGGTCATGTGGATGAGCTCAAAAAATGGAGGAACAATTAGTGAAAGAATTACAGAAAGTGGTGGAATCTTTGAACAGGAATAGAGTGAGCATCATGCTCTTCGCCGTCGTTGCTCTCTGCGCATTCGTTATCGGTTGCCAGGGATCGCTGAATAACGTTCAAGGACAGGATATCCAATATGGCGAGAGGATTCTGCTAAAAGAGGGAGGAGAACAGACCGGGCAGTATCGGGCTGATGAGTTCACTATGGATTACCAATATGTGCGCACCGGGGACAGTTTGAAAATATCGGGAGTCGTTCAGTTCAGCAATTCCATGCGGAGTCTATTCCTGACTTTAAGGACTTTCAATCTGACCTTGTTACTGGCCGACAGCCAGGGCAAGGTCCTGGGACAGCAGATCCTGACCGTCGCCTCTGCTGAGAAATTGGCCAGTCCACAGACTTTTAGCAAGACCATAGCGATTCCTCCCCAGACGGCACTGGCGGCCTTCAGCTACGGCGGTCAGGTCTCGGGCTCAGGCACCGACGGCAGCCCAAGCTCGTTCTGGCATACACCGATTGTAAAGTAGAGGCGAGCTAAGGAACTGTCCAAAAACAACATCCACTCATTTCAGCCTTTTTTCAAACCACGAAGGACACGAAGAGCACGAAGGAATCACTTCTTGCTCTTCGTGTTCTTCGTGGTAAAAGAAGGTTCCTTATTTTTGGACGACTCCTAAGAGCGAGAAGAGATGGGCATGAGGTAACCCGGAAATCGGGAGGGCAGCAAGCCGGCATGCAGATGGTGAAAGCTGGCGCGCTTTATTTTGTGCTTGTATTCGGAGCGGGCTTCGTGCTTGGACCCATTCGCATCCTGTGGGCCGTTCCGCGATTCGGCACGAGAATGGCTGAGCTGATGGAAATGCCCATCATGTTCGTGGTCACCGTTATCGCAGCATGGTGGACCGTTCGGCGCCTCGCCGTGCCGTCTACAGCGTCCAGCCGACTTGGCATGGGATGCATCGCGCTCGGCCTCCTGCTGGTCGCGGAATTTGCTCTCGTGCTCTGGCTTCGGGGCCTGTCAATCAGTGACTACCTCGCAACCCGAGACCCCGTGTCGGGAACGGCCTACTACGTGATGCTCGCGGTATTCGCCATCATGCCCCTTCTCGTAGCTCGAAAATGAGACCACCTGAGCGGCCTCCATCCTCCCTCAGCCCTTGAGACCCGTCCAAAAATAACGTGCTCTCGTGTTGATCCTATTTCAAACCACGAAGGACACGAAGATCACGAAGAAATCACTTCGTGTCCTTCGTTCCCTTCGTGTTCTTCGTGGTAAAAGAAGGTGCTTTATTTTGGGCAACTGCTTATCGGGACTGCCGCCGTGATGCCACTACTTCTCCCCATCTCCGCGTCCCCGCATCTCCGCCTCTCCCCGTCTTGCTCACGGCGCCATGCGTGGTCAACTTTCATTACCAGTCAGGGGCCCGGATCAGGGACGCCGGTTTCTCCGGTGGCGGCGACTCGACTGCTGCCGGCTTCAAGAGATTTCCCCAGTTGGTGCGCTTTTCCATGTCCTCTTTCATCTCAGATGGAATGAAGTCCTGCCCCTCGCGGATCTCCCAGCCACCGCCAAGAGCCCGGTAAACCGCGATCAATCCCTGCGGAACATCTCCCTGGCCTGAGGCCAGGCTGTCCTGCTGGCTGAGCAGAGCTTGTTCGGCCGTAAGCACCGTGGTGTAATCCGTGGCCCCCTCGCGGTATTGAATGAGCGACAGATCGACCGTGCGCCTGGCCGCATCGACAGCCTTCTCGAGCCAACTGACCCGTTCCTGAGCCTTGACGAAGGCAACCAGACCGTCTTCCACTTCCTGTTGCGCCTGGAGCACGACGTTCTGATAACTGACGATGGCCTCCTGAAAGCGCGCGTCCTGCACCCTGACAAGGTTAGTGATCTGGCCATAATTGAAGAGGTTCCACTGAACCGAGGGCCCGATAGCGCCGTTCCGGCTTCGCCATGAGGTGATGTCCCCGACTTTAAACTGGCCGGCATCCGTTGCCAGAAATCCAAAGCTGCCCGAGAGGGAAAAAGCCGGGTAAAGGTCAGCTTTAGCGACGCCTATCTGAGCGCACAGGGCCGCTGCCTGGTATTCGGCACTGCGAATGTCCGGGCGCCGGCGCACCAAGTCAGCAGGGATGCCGACCGCTATATCGAGTGGCGCATGGGGTATGCCGGAATCCTCGGCAAGTAACTCGCCAAGATCGCTTGGCGGCAGACCCAGCAGGGTGCTCAGAGCATTCTTCGCCTGCCGCAGTTGCTTCTCCAACTGGGGAATGGTAGCCTCAGTGCTGTTCAATTGGGTCAGAGCCTGCTGCACGTCACGTTCGCCGGTCGCGCCGCCCTCGAACCGGGCCTGCGCGATCTGCAGACTTTCTTTCTGAGTTACCACATTCTCCCCGGCAATTCTCAGGCGATCCTCCAGGGTGCGGATCAGCACATAGGCGCCGGCCACATCCCCGGTCAAGGCCACCAGCACATTATCGTACGCCGCGATGGAACCGAGCAGGCTGGCATCCGCAGACTCAATGCCACGCCGATATTTGCCCCAAAAGTCGAGCTCCCAGCTTCCTCCAATACCAAACTGGGCTTGTGAGTAAGCAAGTCCGACGTCACGGACGTCTCCGGGCTGGGCCGCGGTCGCTGAACGCTGACTGACTCGGTTATAATTGTATGCTCCCGATGCCTGTTGCATTTGCGGGAAGAATTCGCCAATCGCAACGCCGAGCTGAGCGCGTGCTTCAAACACCCTGACACCGGCAACCTGGAGCGACAGGTTCTGTTGGTAGGCGGTCTGGATGAGATGCTCCAGGACCGGATCGTTGAAGACTTTCCACCATTCCCTCGAAATCGCCTGCCCCGCTTTAACATGAGAGTCATCTTCTTCGAGCCATTGCCCGGAAAGCTTCGCCGATGGCCGCAGGAAATCCGGCCCGACCATGGTGCATCCGGTGAGCAGCATGACGCACATAGCTAAAACCTGCCAGAGCTTTGGCCGACACAGGAAATGAACGGACGACACAGCTTTCGCTTCATGGAAAATTGTCATTTCCCCTCTCCAGAAAATCCCGGATATGAAGGATTCCCAGCCCGTGCAAACCACTGACTCTTATCTTTCAAAACCGCTGGGAAACGTAACGTAGGACCGAAGATCGCGGTTGTTTATACACCATCTTCTTACCAATGCACTATAGAGAATCTTGCATTATCCGGAGGGAATCGCACACTCTGACAGGGAAGCCTTCGACGGTAAATGAGGCAGGAAGATTCCTACAAAAGGCTCGGCAAAAAGGAGCGGCTGCACTTCTGTGACCCACCGAACATTTGAACATCCAAAAGCACAACGGCAGATCGTCTTATGTGTTGCTTTCGCCGCCTTTGTTTTCCAGTCTGAAGCCTTTTTGGTTAACGTGTCCCTGCCCACCATCGCCGGCGATTTGAAGGCCGCGACAAATTATGTCTCTTTTGTTGTCATCGTTTATCTTCTCGCCGTTACGTGCGCCTTGCAATGGCGATGGCGATGGCACTTTTACCATTCAGAAAACCAATGGTCGAGGCCACAGGGAACTTGGGAGGGCTCTCTATGCCCATATGGACATGATCCAACATCAGATGACCCTCCAGAATACGACACTCTTTGGGGCGCGCCAATTCGTGGAAGAGGCGGCCAAGCTCCTTGCGGATTTGGCCAAAGACCTTTTTCCTACGCATCCTGGGGATAAACACAATCGGAAGCGTGTCTCATGCATATCGAAAGCAGGACCAACCCTTGGTGCGCCTATTTTTCAATTTCCAGTGTCTTTACTTTCTTACCCTTAGCTTTCCTTCTCAGCTCTCTCGTGCTTGGTTCAGTCTTTCGCTGGGTATGTTCGTCCTGAACATTTTTCACTTTACCCTTACTGTTTCGGCCCTTATTGTTTATCATAATTTCCGCTCCATGGTTGTGCATCAAGTTGGTTGCCAGACGCCAGAGAATGTGGAGGAACAAAGGACCACATCCCAGTCAAACACACCTGATTCCATCTATAGCCGGTGCTGTATGGCTGCACTCGGCTTCACCCAGCAATCGGCCTGGGATTACTCCTATTCTCCTTTCTTCTGCAAACCCAGCGCTCGTTCGAGGATGCGCTCATCAATCGAGCGCAAATGGAGGTCGCGCTGGGGAAAGGGAATTTCGATGCCGGCTTGCTGGAAGCGGCTGGCGATTTGCTGGCAGAGTTTGCTTTTCACGGAGAGCAGGTCCTTCACGTCCGAAATCCAGGAATGCAGTTCGAAATCCAGGGCACTGTCCCCGAAACGGAGAAAGAGGGGATTGGGGGGCGGGCTGGATAAGACCCGGGGATCGGTTTCAGCAGCTTCCTTGAGCACTCGCAAGACCAGATCGACATCACTGCCATAGGCGACCCCGACGGGAATCCGGATCCTGGCGATATGGCTCGAGCGCGTCCAGTTTGTCACCTTCCCCGAGATAAACTGCGAATTGGGTACGATCAGTTCGGACCGATCGAACGTCTCGATGACCGTCGAGCGCAGCCCAATCTTTCTTACTGTGCCGGTCTCGTTATCGATGACGACCATATCGCCGACCTTGAACGGCCGTTCAAACAGCAGCATCAAGCCGCTGACAAAGTTATTCACGATATTCTGCAGGCCAAAACCCACACCAATGCCCACGGCGCCCGTCAGAAACGCGAAACTGGTCAGATTGAGGCCGATCACGCTGATCGCCATTATAATTCCGACAAAGAGGAGGGAATAGTGGATCAGCTTCTTGATCGCATCCCGTGCGCCGCGATCCAGTTGCTGGCGCGGGAACACTTCGCCATCCAGAAAGGCGCGGACGAACCAGGAGCCGGAAACAATGAGGTAGAGAACGAGAGCGGAAAGCAAAATACGGCCGAAGCTGAGCGTCAATTCACCAATGGCAAACTTGAATTCGAAGATCTTTCCCCAGGCCTCCCCGAAGGATGTGTAAATTCCCCACAGTTGAAACAGGGCCAGAAATACGCCGATGCTCAGGATGGCTTTAAGAAGATTCTTCAAGCGGGATTCGAAAGCTTCTCCGAAACCGCTGAAAAAACCCAGGCGGGCGACCGCCGGTTGACTCAAAACCACTTCGATGAAGCCGTTTCCCAGGTGTAGAAGCAAAAATGCGACGACGATGAGAAAAATGGTACCGCTGCAGGAGCGAACGACATAGTCTGCAAGATTGCTGTAGCCGGCCAACAGGACAATCAGTGCTGCGCATCCCACTAGGGAGGCTCCGCGCAGTCCCGCAGCGAGTAGATCCGATCTGCCGCCTTGCTCGACCACTTGACGCCGGGCCTGGTTGAGGAAGAACCCTATTCCCACCGCCAAAACCAGCGCCAGGTACAGACTGATCACGGGCGCCGGAATGGACATCAGCTTCAAGACCGCCGAGATAATCTGAACACCTGCCAGGAAGAACACCACTGGGCGCATGCGCGGATGAGGAAGCATGTCTGAAACCAGAAACGAGGCTGAGAAGATGAGGAGAGCTACGGCCAGGAACAACCAGGAAGGAGCAGGCACCTGGTAAAAGAGTACGGTCACCGCTTGGGTTACGAAGATCGAAAAAGCCCAGTCATGTTCTCTTATGAAGTGCCATTCCGCGGTCTTTTCCGGCACCCTCCGTCGGCGTCGAATGAAATAAGCGAGGGATATGGTCAAAAGAACTTGCAGGAAAATCATCCACGCGAAGACCGGAAGCGATTCGCTGTCTATCTTCCAACCGTCGATTATGCCGCCTTTTACCGCGACCCAAAGCCCCGCGTCGAATTGTTCAAAGAATTCTCTGGTAAAGAACGATGGGGCATTCTTTTCGAACGTCTCGCTGCGCACTTTCTTAAGAGCCGTTTCGATCGGTATGCTCAACTGGCGAACTTCGTCAAGATGTTTCATGAGCTTTTGCTGCAGGGTGAGAAGGGGAGCCGAGGCGTTGGCAACAGATTGAAGAATGGCGTTTGCTGCCTCCTGAGTCTTCTTGAAGGTCCCAGGAGGAATCTCTGTTTGCACCTCGCTGAGGGATTCTTCCCATTTCTTCCAAAAAACGAGCTCATCTTCCCAGCTTTTGCGGATGGCTTCGAGTTCCGAAAGCCTTGATGAAATCGGATCGAGGAGTGCTCCAAGTTTGTTCTTTTCACCCAGAATCAGGTGTTGCACGTCGAGCAACCGGTAGATATTCCAGCTTGCAGAATCTCCCATGCCGGCAATCTTTTTGGTGATTTGGTTGACCTGACTTTCCGTCTCTCCAATCTGTCTTTCAAAGGCCGATGTATCTCGGGTTGCGGCGATGGTCTCTTCGGCTTGGATCGCTCTCTGACCCAGATCAGCGGCCCGGGGAACGACCTCTGCAAGTCCCGGCAAGGGTAAGGCCGGTGTCTTGGCCTCTTTATTTTGCTCGCCGCCTTCGTCTTTGATGAACACCTTGGGGACCAGTTGCGGGACTGAGCTTTGCGTCTCAGTCTTCTCCTGGGCCATACCGGCACAGGCGATCAGCCAGACAGCAAGGACGATGGTTGCGCATAGGCGTTGTTTCATTGCGGCCCTTTATGCTCCTTATCAAGCTAGCCCTTCGTGGACGGGCTATAGATCAAAGCCAACCACGAAGAGCACGAAGGAAACACAAGGACACGAAGGAATGCTTTTACAATAGTCTCCGTGATCTTCTTTGTGTGCTTCGTGTCCTTCGTGGTAAAAAAAACTCAAATTCCGGTTCCCTCCTGCACCACACCCGTCTTCCGCGCCGAGTATAAACATAAAGCAACACCCTAGCCAAGCGGTCTATCCGCAATGATGACCGGAGCGATTTTGGCTTTGATATCTTGGGGTTGGTTGAAACACCCCATTTTTCCATGACATTTAATCTTTTGACAGCCGTTTCCTTTTCCCTATGATGGGGGTAATTTTTGGAGCCGGCCGTGAGAACCGAAACCGACTTCAGCCCTTAACGCGGCAGTCATGCAAGAGTGGATATCTTCAATGATCGGCAGCGCTATTCATTCTTATGGTAATTGTAATGGCTACAAAAAAGGATAAAAT
>JADGQM010000431.1 GCA_017881795.1 Syntrophobacteraceae bacterium | reverse complement strand
GTTAAGGAAGGGTTATATTTGCGTGACTAGAGACGATTTAGAGTTGGAATTTCCTTCGGCAAGGCCTTCAAGGACTCCCCTCTCCGCGTCCCGTTGTCAGTCTCCTCTCCAAACCTTTTTCATGATGCCGCCCTTCTCTTCAAGCTACCCTTTCCAGGTCGGTCATCTCTCACTCGTTGTTAATAGCCTCCTCGACAGCTCTCCCTTCCCATGACGCAATCGGAGCATGACGGTTTTGCGTAGATGATGTTAAGAGATGGTGAAAAAGGGGATACGCCAGGGTTGATAGTCCGACCAATCAAATACGGTGTCATTTGAATCGTCACAAAACAGACACCGAATCACATCAAATCTGTAATAAATAGCGGCTATTCTCCTGTCCGCGGGTGCAGGAATGGCTCTCGTTCCTTAGGAGTCTGGAATAAAGCCACACCAGCGCCGGGATTATGGAGAGGAGGATAGCGATGCGAGCTACAATTCTTATTGCCGGTCTGAATAAAACGTTCAACGGCAAGAAAGCGTTAAGCGACATTGACCTGGAAATTGCTCAAGGCGAATGCGTCGCCCTCATCGGTGCTTCCGGGTCGGGGAAGTCAACGCTGCTCCGCCACATTTCCGGGTTTATCGCCGGAGACAAAGGCAGCCGCTCTTATGTGCGCGTTGCCGGTCGCATGGTGCAGCAAAATGGGAAAATTGTCCGCGAGGTTCGCGAAATCCGGGCGGGAATTGGCTTCATTTTTCAGCAGTTTAATCTGGTAAGCCGCCTGCCCGTCATCACCAATGTTCTGACCGGCATCCTGTTCCGGGTCCCTCTGTGGCGGAGCCTCCTCCAATGGTTCACGCAAAGTGAACTGGCCGAAGGGCTCGCCGCTCTTGCCCGGGTGGGCATGGCAGACCTCGCATGGCAGAGGACCTCGACCCTCTCCGGTGGTCAGCAGCAGCGCGCCGCCATTGCGCGCAGTCTGGTGCAGAAGGCGGAGGTGATTCTCGCCGACGAACCGATTGCTTCGTTGGACCCGGAGTCGGCCCGCAACGTGATGGAGATTCTTTCCCGCATCAACCGCGAACAGGGCCGCACCGTCCTGGTATCACTGCACCAGGTGGATTCCGCTCTGCGCCACTGCCCGAGGGTAATCGCCCTGCATCAAGGCCGATTAGTTTACGACGGTCCATCGGCAGCTCTTACTCCCGAGGTTTTGCGTCGGCTTTACGGTGCGTCCGCAGCCGAACTTCTCGACCGGGCGGCCCCATGCCCCGAGCCGATCCCACAACCACAATTGGTTCCCAAGGTCGCCGAGGCCTTGGGATAGGCCTTAACATCCGAACTGATTATGAGAGAGGTAGCCCTATGATGACGTATCAAAAATCGCTGTTTGTCGTGGTCCTGCTTTTGGTTTCCCTGGCCCTGTCATTTGCCCAGGTCCGGGCTCAGACTGAACTGAATTTCGGCATCATCTCGACCGATGCCAGTACCGCCCTCAAACAGGCGTGGCAGCCTTTGGTCGATGACCTCAACAAAGAAACCGGGATGAAGGTTACCGCCTTTTATGCGACCGATTACGCCGGCATCATCGAGGCCATGCGTTTCAACAAGGTGCAGTTTGCATGGATGGGCAACAAAGCCGCCATGGAAGCAGTCGATCGCGCAGATGGAGAAGTCTTCGCCCAGGTGGTCTTTGCCGACGGAAGCACCGGTTATTATTCTTATCTCATCACGAACAAGGACAATCCCATCACCTCTCTTGAGGAATTCCTGAAAAACGGCAAGCAGTACACCTTCGGCAATGGTGATCCCAACTCCACGTCGGGCAACCTCGTGCCCGGATATTACGTCTTCGCCAAGAACAACATCGACCCGAAGAACCATTTCAAAGTCATGACCACTGCCAACCATGGCGCCAATCTGGCCGCAGTCCTGAACAAACAGGTGGATGTGGCCACGAACAACTCGGAGGAACTGGAAAAGCTCAAGGCTCAGTCTCCCGACAAGTTCGCGCAGCTCCGCATTCTCTGGACTTCACCCTTAATCCCGTCGGATCCACTGGTCTGGCGCAAGGACCTCCCCGAGGACGTGAAAACAAAGATCAAGAGCTTTGTGCTCGCCTATGGCAACACCGAACACGGCAAGTCGGTGATGAAAAACATCTACAGCTACGGCGGTTACCGTGATTCTTCCAACGCCCAACTCCTTCCCATCCGGCAACTGGAGTTGTTTAAGACCAAGACGAAGCTGGCCGGGGACACCACCCTCTCCGACGCCGATCGCGCGAGCAAGCTTGCCGAAATAGACCGCCAACTGACTGAGCTCGAAGCCCAAATGCCTAAGAACATGTAATGCTCTTCATGGAAAGGAGCGCCAGTCTCCCTGGAAAGCATGACGATTCCGGCACGCGGATTTGGCTGAAGGCGCTCGCCTGGGCCGGGGGGCTGGCCCTCCTCGGATGGGCCTGGCACGGTGCCGATATGCGCCCCCTGGACCTTTTCCGCGATTCCGGGAACATGGCCCGGTTCGGCAGGGATTTCTTCCCTCCGAACTTTCGCGACTGGCGCCTTTACCTCGAGGAAATGCTGGTCACTTTTCACATCGCCGTGTGGGGAACGATGCTGGCGGTGGTTTGTGCAGTGCCCTGCGGCCTCATGTCATCTGAGAATATCGTGCCCGTTTGGGTTTACCAGCCCATGAGGCGGCTCATGGACGCCTGCCGCGCCATTAACGAGATGGTCTTCGCCATGCTCTTCATTGTCGCCGTGGGGTTAGGGCCGTTTGCCGGCGTCCTGGCCCTCTGGGTGCACACCACGGGAACCCTGGCAAAACTATTTGCGGAAGCGGTGGAAGCCATCGATCCGCGACCGGTCGAAGGGGTGCGTGCCACCGGGGCAAACGCTCTGGAGGAGATTGTATACGGCGTTATCCCTCAGGTGCTGCCATTGTGGATTTCCTACTCCCTCTACCGGTTCGAAGCGAATGTGCGCTCCGCTTCCGTGGTCGGTATGGTGGGCGCGGGCGGTATCGGTGTGGTTCTTTACGAAGTCATACGCAGCTTCCACTATGCCGAGACTTCGGCCCTGCTCTTGATCATCATCGCCTTTGTTTCCGTGATGGACATCGTGTCTGCCAGAATCCGTCGCCTCACGATATGATAGAAACAGGAGAAAAACATTGAGCAAATCGAGCATCAAGCTCAACGGTACGACCTATCGCTGGCCTGCGCAGCCGGTAGTGGTGGTCTGCATTGATGGCGGCGATCCCGCCTACTTCACTCACGGCATTCAGAACGGCATCCTCCCGCATGTCGGGCGGTTTATCACCGACGGTTTCGGGGCCATTGCCGACGGCATTATTCCCAGCTTCACCTGCCCGAACAACATGTCGCTCGTTACCGGCAGCCCGAGCTCGGTGCACGGCATTTCCGGGAATCTCTATCTCGACCCAAACACTCGCGAGGCCGTGGTCATGACCCGCCC
>JADGQM010000430.1 GCA_017881795.1 Syntrophobacteraceae bacterium | reverse complement strand
AGCCGCCAGATCATTTCCGCCCCTTCACACGCGCTTACGGCGCTCTGCCCAGGAGAAGCAGTTGGCTCTTGGCTCTTAGCTCTTGGCTCTTGAGGCGCAGTGTTTGGCATCGCGTCAGGTGGTGGCATAAAACCTGACTTCTGACTCCTGACTTCTAACTCCTGTCTCCTGTCTCCTGTCTTCTGTCTTCTGTCTTCTGCCCCCTGGCCCATGGTTTCCCCAAGCTGTTCCCCGGCAAGCCTGGCAAGATCGTGGGCATGCTGCCCTGGAGACAGGAGGTAGCTGGCAACCATCGTGTCAAACGCGATACCCTCAAGTTGCATCCCATGTTTCTGCAGGACAATCCAGTCGTTCTTAAGATTATGTCCGATCTTGGCGAGTTCCGGACGGCCGAGAAGAGATCTCAGGGCATTGAGCACATACAGATCGGCGAGTCGGGTTTGACCGCTTTCATCGGGCTGAGGAAATGCGACATAATAAGCAGCATGGTCCTCAAAGCTGATGGCGATGCCCTTTATCCGCGCACGCATCGGGTCTGAAGCGGTGCTGTCCAGGTACAGCGCGAACTCCCGCGTTCCTTCAAGAACCTTAACCAGGTCGACAAAGGCTCTTTGATCCTGGATGATTTTCATATCGACCGGGAAAGCAGGTGGTTCGGAGGAGACAGATTCTTCGATGGCGCCCCATTCGTGACGGAAAGCCTCGAGAAGGTTCTTAAAGTTCAGTTCACCATAAAGCTTTATCAGGTCGTATTTCTGTGGTGGTTTGGGGAGGAAGTCCTCCAGGCTCGGCGAAACGGGCACATCACTTTTTAGCGTTACCAGGTCCCGCGAAAGGTACGCCGAATTCCGATCGGACTCCAGTTTTGCCTTGACGGAGGCAGGTGAAATTTCATCAATATGCTGGAACAGCGCATCCAACGACTTCCAGCGTTCAAGCAGTTGCCTGGCTGTTTTTTCACCCACTCCCTTTACTCCGGGGATATTGTCCGTAGCGTCACCCACCAGAGCCAGGTAATCAACCATCTGCTCCGGGGTTACCCCGAACCGTTCGGCAACACCCTCTTCGGTAAAGACGCGGTCCTTCTGAGGATCCCACTGGCGAACCTGGGGGTCGGTTACCAGTTGGAGAAGATCTTTGTCTCCCGAAACGATAACGACCTCCACATCATGATCAGCAGCCCAGCAGGTCAGCGTCGCAATGACATCATCCGCTTCAAAACCTTCCTTTTCCACTTGCGCTACGCCATGATACCTCACCAGATCTTTTATGTATGGCACCTGAGTCACGAGATCTTCGGGCATCTTTTGACGGGTTGCTTTGTATGCCGCGAACATCTCGTTGCGGTGAGTCGGACCCGGCGGATCGAAAACGACGCACAGATAGTCGGGTTTTTTCTCTCGCATCACCTTGAGGAGCATCTGGGAAAACCCATAGATCGCCTGCGTGGGCATGCCCCGGGAATTAGTCAGCCGCCCCAGGGCATAGAACGCTCGATAGATATAAGAACTGCCATCAATCAGATAGAGGGTTTTCTTCGGAGTGATCGGATTCATAAGTTTTTGGTCCGTCCTGTGAGGTGCGCAGCGAGTGCATAAGCGTGGGGTGCCCTCGCTCACCGTCCAATGGGGGAGGTAGATATTCGAGGTTAACATGGCTCATGGCATGAAAGATGTTTCCCCGGACTTTCGGATTATTCTTGAAGAGCGTCTCCAAGAGGGTGCGCATTTCCTGCCGTTTGTTTCTGCCGGCTGAGGGACAGGCGTTGGCGACAACGGGCAATCCCAGTCGCTGGCAGAACCGCTCTGCCTTTGCCGCAGGAACGAGCGCCAGCGGGCGAATAACGCTAATATCACCGCCGAAAAAGAGCTGCTTCGGCACCATCGTGGCCGTCTGGCCGCCATAGCAGATGTTGATGAAAAAGGTTTCAATCAGATCATCCTGATTGTGGCCCAGGGCGATCTTTCGACAGTCGAGGTCGCGGGCCTGTCGGAAGAGGGCGGTTCGCCTGAGGCGGGAACAAAGGAAACAGGGGTTTTCCCGGTTTTCGGAACTGTGGGCCCTGATGCCATGATCCGTGCGAATGACGCGGTAAGCGAACCCTTCTTTCAGGAAAAAAGCTTCAAGCCGCTCGCTGCCTGTCTGATCAAAACCCGGGTCAACGTAGACCGCAATCAGCTCGTAGCGGATCGGAATGCGCTCCAGTCGCTCCCGGAGCAACCATAGGAGGAGGAGACTGTCCTTGCCTCCGGACACACCCACCACAATCCGGTCGTCGTCGTGAATGAGGTCATAATGGGAGACAGCCTTCCCCACCAATCTGCGAACTTCCCGCTCAATCGAAGCCATCGCCGGCGACGCCCTTCTCATTCATTTTCGGTTCGTTCTCACACCCTTTGGCTCAATTCATTCTAATGCAGACTCCTGGGGGTGTGAACAAGAATCCGGGTCTTCTCTCTCAATCCTTCGATTTTCAGCGAGATCTTGATTTGCTCTGGGCCCAAACTCAATTCTATGGTTTACGGGACACCCCCAAATGTCGAACTCCAATCCGGCGCCTGAAACCGCCCGATACAATGCTGTCGGGGTGTGATCCTGAAATGCGAAGACGACCTGTGAAGACGATCGTGAATCAGATGAAACCATTCAACGAAATCATCGAACAAGAAGAAAAGAGGCTCGAGCACATCGATGGAGAGATGCGGGCCACCGTCGCTGCGGAAAAACAAGACCGCGAGAGCAAGGACCGGGAGCTCGCGGAGCTCAAACGGCAGAAACTGGATGCCATCGGCTGGAGGGAAAAGCGGGAGATCGATGAGGCGATCGGCCGTTGCCGCCAGCGTTATGGCATGCGCCAGTACCAGGACCCCAGGGTGTTGAACCAGCCCTACTTCGGGACCCTCGAACTTGACGATGACGCTCTTGGAGCGATCAGCACCTGCCTGGGGCGCCAATCTTTCCTCGCCCGGAACGGCAAGGCACTGGTGATTGACTGGCGCGAAGCGCCCCTCTCCCGCCTCTACTATGAATACGATGCCGGGGAGCTCTACGAAGAGGAGATCAAGGGCCGTGAGCGATCAGGCACCGTGCGAAGCAAACGGCAGGTGGACACCACCGGGGGTGAGCTTCACAAAATCGTTGAGAAAGGTTTGATCCTCATTCGCGAAGAAGATGGATCGTGGCAGCGTGCCGATGAGGGCGGCGGCACCGCGGTATCTCGCAAAGAGGAGCAAGCCGATCATCGGTTGCCCGAGATTACCGCACTCATCAGCGGCGACCAATTTCGCGCCATTATTCACCCGGATTCGAGCACGGTCCTTTTACAGGGGGGCGCCGGCAGTGGCAAGACGACCGTGGGACTGCACCGCATCGCCTATCTCGCTTATCAGGACCCCACCCGCTTCCTGCCTCATCGTATCTTAGTGGTCATGTTTAACCGCTCTCTTCAGCATTATATCTCCCGAGTG